>JBGTLX010000001.1:0-8781 GCA_041743855.1 Rhizobiaceae bacterium
ACCATCCAGGAATTCGGCCCGGTCCGGTAGAGGATGCAGTCGTCGGTGAATTTTCCCGCCTCGTTCAGCATGCATGCGTAAGCCGATTTGCCCGGATAGATCTTTTCCACGTCGCGCGTGGTGGCCAGATCGATCAGATGCGCGGCATGCGGTCCGGTGATGTGCACCTTCTTCAAGCCCGACACATCCATCAGCCCGGCCTTGGTGCGGATGGCGACATATTCGGCGTCCGCGTCGCTGTCGTAACTCCAGGCGGTGCCCATGCCGCTCCAGTCCTCGAGCTTCGAGCCAAGCGCGCGATGGCGGTCGGCCAGTGTCGAAAAACGCCAGGACTGGGTCATTTTTTCTCCCTCGGTTGAACGACCCTGCCGTCACGGATGCGAGCGCATCTCCGTGGTGGATAGCCGATGTTGGATATTGACTCAAATTTGCAAAAGCGCGCAATACTAGGAAGCAAAAAGTTTTACTGACAGGCAAAAAGCCGCGCTAGCGAGGGGGACTCGTCATGGAAGGCAATCTCAATGCACTGACGGTGGTGTTCACCGAATTCTACTACTGGATCACGGTGGTGGTCATGTTTCTCATCCATGTCGGTTTCTGCATGTATGAGGTCGGGGTCAGCCGCCGGCGCAACCACATGCACACGCTGATGAAAAACACGATGGTCATCCCGCTGGTGACCGTCACCTTCTATCTTTTCGGCTGGTGGATTTATTTCGCCTTTCAGGGTGGCCCCGGCATAACAGGCGGCGTCACGGATTCGCCCTTCGCCGAACCCTGGAGCGCTCTGATGGGCACGCATCTGAGCGGTCCATCGCCCGATCTCGGCGTTGACGCCGGGCAGGCCGCATACTGGCACCGGCTGAACGGTGTGTTCTGGGCCGCTTTCCTGCTATTTTCCTGGACGACCGCCTCGATCGTTTCCGGCGCTGTCATCGAACGAATCCGTTCCGGGGCATTCTGGATTCTCGCCGTCCTGATCGGATCCTTCGCCTGGATCCTCGACGCGGCCTGGGGCTGGAGTTCACAAGGCTGGATGGTCAAGCTGCTCGGATATCATGACGCCTATGCCTCGGGCGTCGTGCACGGCATCGCCGGCGGCTTCGCGCTCGGCGTTCTGATCGTGCTCGGGCCTCGGCTCGGGAAATTCCGCGCAGACGGCACGCCGCGCGATATCCCGCCTCACAACCGCTGGCTGGTGACTATCGGCCTGTTCCTGATCTACACCGGCTTCTGGGGCTTCTATGCCGCCTGCAATATTCCGATCATCTCGCCGGAGGGCATCGCCGGGCAGATCACCGGCACGACCTGGACGGCAACCAACATCTATCTCGCCCCGACCACTCTTTCGGCAATCACTTTCAATTTCATCATGTCGCTCTCGGGCGGTCTCATGGCTGGCTATGTGATATCGAAGGGCGACCCGTTCTGGACCTATTCAGGCGGCCTCGCAGGTATTATCGGCACATCGGCAGGCAACGACCTCTACCATCCGATCCAGGCCTTACTGATCGGCGCGGCCGTGGTCGCGGTCATTTACAAGCTCCACTACTGGGTCGAGCGCCGGTTCAAGATCGACGATGCTGTCGGCGCCGTGGCAGTGCACGGCTATGCGGGTTTTCTTGGCGTGGTGATTGCCGGGTTCATGCTGTGGGGCCAGCCGTCTTCGCCCTATGAAGGCTTCGCGACGATATCGCCGTGGGGCAACTTCATCGGCGCGATCATCATGTGCGTGGTGCTCGGATTCCTTCCCGGCTATGTCTGCGCAAGAATTCTCAACAGTTTCGGCATCCTGCGCATTCCCAGGAAGGTCGAGCTTCAGGGCCTCGATTTCGAAGCTGACGAAGCCTACAACGCCGCTGTCGCGGATGTGGTGAAGACGGAACGGGCATTGATCTAGAAATCAAGGGAAGGAGAACGGATATGTCCACCAACGGACTCACCACCTGGGCTGTCGACTTGAAGGATGTTGGCGCAATCTATCCTTTCCAGGGAACGGAGGTGCTCATGGTTCTGGCGCTTCTCGTCTTCTGGATCGGCTGGCATGTGTTGCAACACCGTGCCGAGACGCGCGAGTTTGACCATGACATTGCCGCCGACAAGAGTGGCGAGGAGACACAAAGAGCAATCGAGCGCTATTGACGCGCTCGGCATCGAGGCGCCGTAAACCCGGCGCCCCGCGATCTTCCCTGCCATGAATAAAACTTTCATGGCAGTTGAAATCTGCAGCTCAAACTGCTAGCACCTGAACCATCCTGACCGGTACGGAGAAAACCGTCATGTGCGGCATTGTAGGTTTGTTTCTGAAGGACAAGGCGCTGGAGACGCACTTGGGTGCGCTGCTGTCGGAGATGCTGGTGTCGCTGTCGGATCGCGGGCCCGACAGCGCCGGCATCGCCATCTATGGAGCCGGCGGCTCCAAACACAGCAAGATCACCATCCAGTCGCCCGATCCGACACGCGATTTCGCCGGCCTCGGCAAGGAGCTCGGCGAGCGGATCGGCGCGCCCGTCAAGGTGCTGGTCAAATCGACCCATGCCGTCCTCGAAGTTCCGTCGGCCAAGCTTGACGAGGCCCGTTCGGCCATCGCCGCGTTGCGCCCGCAAACCCGGGTGATGGGTGCCGGCGAGGTCATCGAAATCTACAAGGAGGTCGGCTTGCCGGCGTCCGTGGTGGAGCGTTTCGGTCTCTCGAACATGGCCGGCACGCATGGTATCGGCCACACCCGCATGGCCACCGAATCCGCCGTGACCACGCTCGGCGCGCACCCTTTCTCGACCGGTCCGGACGAGTGCCTGGTCCACAATGGTTCGCTCTCCAACCACAACAATGTCCGGCGCGAACTGATCCGCGAGGGCATGCGTTTCGAGACCGAGAACGACACCGAGGTGGCCGCAGCCTACCTCTCCTCCAAGATCGCCCACGGGCAGAATCTCGGCCAGGCGCTTGAATCGAGCCTGTCGGACCTCGACGGCTTTTTCACCTTCGTCGTCGGCACCAAGAACGGGTTCGGCGTCGTGCGCGACCCGATCGCCTGCAAGCCGGCGGTGCTCGCCGAGACCGACCAGTATGTCGCCTTCGGCTCGGAATACCGGGCCTTGGCCAATTTGCCCGGCATCGAAGATGCAAAAATCTGGGAGCCGGAGCCCTCAAAAGTCTATTTCTGGGAACACTGATCGCCATGCAGACTGTCGATCTGGCCAAAACCACGCTGCGCGAACTCAACCACGCTTTGCATCATCTCAAGGAAGGCTCCAACGAGACGGCCTGGGAAGTTCTCAATCCCAAGGGCAGCCACGCGGTCGCCGCCGGGATCGACGCCGCCATCACCGTCGATGTGCGCGGCAGCGTCGGCTACTATTGCGGCGGCATGAACAGCGAGGGGACCATCACCGTGCATGGTTCGGCCGGCCCCGGCGTGGCCGAAAACATGATATCGGGCGCGGTCATCGTGAAGGGCGACGCCAGCCAGTATGCGGGCGCGACCGGCAAGGGCGGACTTCTGGTTATCGAGGGCAACGCGTCTTCGCGCTGCGGCATTTCGATGAAGGGGATCGACATCGTCGTGCATGGCGATATCGGCCACATGTCGGCCTTCATGGCGCAGTCGGGCAATCTCGTCGTGCTGGGCGACGCCGGCGACGCGCTCGGCGATTCGATCTACGAAGCAAGACTGTTCGTGCGGGGCAAGGTGAAAAGCCTCGGCGCCGACTGCATCAGGAAGGAGATGCGGCAGGAGCATCTCGACCTTTTGAAAGGGCTTCTCGACCGGGCCGGCGTGACCGGAGTCGCGCCGGAGGATTTTGCCCGCTACGGCTCGGCGCGCACGCTCTACAATTTCAACATCGACAATGCCGACGCGTACTGAGGGACCATGACATACCGCAACCCGCCGACGACGCCGCGCAAATCAGCGACCTTCGACGACTATACGCTTTCCGAGATCCGCCGCGCTGCGGCGACCGGCATCTACGACATCCGCGGCGGCGGGGCCAAGCGCAGGCTGCCGCATTTCGACGATCTGCTGTTCCTTGGCGCGTCGATCTCGCGCTATCCGCTCGAAGGCTACCGCGAACGTTGCGACACCAGCGTCGTGCTCGGCGCGCGTCATGCAAAAAAGCCGATCGAGCTGAAAATTCCGATCACGATTGCCGGCATGAGTTTTGGCTCGCTTTCGGGGCCTGCGAAAGAGGCGCTAGGCCGCGGCGCGACGCTTGCCGGCACCTCGACCACCACCGGCGACGGCGGCATGACCGAGGAAGAGCGCGGCCATAGCCAGACGCTGGTCTATCAATATCTGCCCTCGCGCTACGGCATGAACCCACGCGATCTGCGCCGCGCCGACGCCATCGAGATCGTCGTCGGCCAGGGCGCGAAGCCCGGCGGCGGCGGCATGCTGCTCGGCCAGAAAATCTCCGACCGCGTCGCCGAGATGCGGACGTTGCCCAAAGGCATCGACCAGCGCTCCGCCTGCCGGCATCCGGACTGGACCGGACCGGACGATCTGGAGATCAAAATCCTCGAAATCCGAGAAATCACGGATTGGGAGAAGCCTATCTACGTCAAGATCGGCGGCGCGCGGCCCTATTACGACACGGCCCTTGCCGTGAAGGCCGGGGCGGACGTCGTCGTGCTCGACGGCATGCAGGGCGGCACCGCCGCGACGCAGGAGGTGTTCATCGAGCATGTCGGCCAGCCGACGCTCGCCTGCGTCAGGCCAGCCGTCCAGGCGTTGCAGGATTTGGGCATGCACCGGAAAGTGCAGCTGATCATTTCTGGCGGCATCCGCAACGGCGCCGATGTCGCCAAGGCGCTGGCGCTGGGGGCCGACGCGGTATCAATCGGCACCGCCGCACTCGTTGCGCTCGGCGACAACGACCCGCACTGGGAGGCCGAATACAACGAACTCGGCACCACTGCGGGGGCCTATGACGACTGGCACGAAGGCAGGGACCCGGCCGGCATCACCACGCAGGACCCCGAACTGATGAAACGCGTCGATCCGATCGCGGCCGGCCGGCGTCTGGCGAATTATCTCAAGGTGATGACGCTGGAGACGCAGACGATCGCGCGCGCCTGCGGCAAGAATCACGTCCACAACCTCGAACCCGAGGATTTGTGCGCGCTGACGCTCGAGGCGGCCGCCATGGCCGGCGTGCCGCTGGCGGGCACCAATTGGATACCGGGCAAGAACGGGTTTTAGGAATGCCGGGGGCAGTTTTGCTGTTCTCGCCAGAATAACAAAATGGGGAAGTCCATTGGCCACTGATCTCGCCGCATTCGCGAAAAAGAACGGCGTCAAATATTTCATGATCTCCTACACCGACCTGTTCGGCGGTCAGCGCGCCAAGCTGGTGCCGGCGCAGGCGATTGCCGGCATGCAGGCCGACGGCGCCGGCTTTGCCGGCTTCGCCACCTGGCTCGACCTGACGCCGGCGCATCCCGACATGCTGGCGGTGCCGGACCCGGATTCCGTCATTCAACTGCCGTGGAAACCCGAGGTCGCGTGGGTCGCCGCCAATTGCGTCATGGACGACAAATCGGTCGACCAGGCCCCGCGCAACACGCTGCGGCGGCTGATCGCCGAGGCCGCCGGCGACGGCATGTATGTAAAAACCGGCGTCGAGGCCGAGTTCTTCCTGGTTACGCCGGACGGCAAGCAGATTTCCGACGAATACGATACGGCGTCCAAGCCTTGTTACGACCAGCAGGCGGTGATGCGGCGCTACGATGTCATCGCCGAAATCTGCGATCATATGCTAGCGCTGGGCTGGGGCGCCTACCAGAACGACCACGAAGACGCCAACGGCCAGTTCGAGATGAACTGGGTTTTCGACGATGCGCTGGCCACCGCCGACAAGCATTCGTTTTTCAAATTCATGGTGCGTTCGGTAGCCGAAAAGCACGGCCTGCGCGCCACCTTCATGCCAAAACCCTTTCAGGGACTGACCGGCAATGGCTGTCACGCGCATATTTCGGTGTGGGACAAGGCCGGCAAGGTCAACGTGTTTGCCGACAACAAGATGGAGCTGGGCCTCTCGGCGAAGGGCAGAAACTTCCTCGGCGGCATCATGAAGCATGCCTCGGCGTTGGCGGCGATAACCAACCCGACGGTAAATTCTTATAAGCGCATCAACGCGCCGCGCACCATTTCGGGCGCGACCTGGGCGCCCAATTCGGTGACCTGGACCGGCAACAACCGCACCCATATGGTGCGCGTGCCCGGCCCCGGCCGCTTCGAACTGCGCCTGCCGGACGGCGCGGCCAACCCCTATCTCTTGCAGGCCGTGATCATCGCGGCCGGCCTCGACGGCATCCGCCAAAAAGCCGATCCTGGCAAGCGTTACGATATCGACATGTATCAACACGGTCACACGGTGAAGGGCGCGCCGAAACTGCCACTGAACCTGCTCGACGCGCTACGCGAATACGACAAGGACAAGTCGCTGAAGGCGGCCATGGGTGAAGAGTTTTCGGCGGCCTACCTCAAGCTGAAGCACCAGGAATGGAACTCCTACGCCTCGCATTTCACCCAGTGGGAGCGCGACAATACGCTCGACATCTGACAAGAAGCGCTGGCGCGTCACACCGTCCGGGCCAAGAGTCGAACGATGAAATATTCCATCTTCTCGCTCGCGAAAGCGGCCCTCTCCGGCCACAAGAACTGGCCCCGCACCTGGCGCGACGCAAGCCCGAAACCGCATTACGACGTGGTGATCGTCGGCGGCGGCGGCCATGGGCTGGCGACGGCCTGGTATCTGGCCAGCACCTACGGCAAAAAAAATGTCGCCGTGGTGGAAAAGGGCTGGATCGGTTCCGGCAATGCCGGCCGCAACACGACGCTGATCCGCTCCAACTACCTTCTGCCCGGCAATATCGGCTTCTACGAGATGTCGATGAAGCTGTGGGAGCGGATGGAGCAGGACCTCAACTACAACACCATGGTCAGTCAGCGCGGCGTCATCAATCTCTACCATTCCGACGCCCAACGCGACGCCTATGCGCGGCGCGGCAACGCCATGCGCATCAACGGCATCGACGCGGAACTTCTGGACCTGACGGCCGTCAGAAAAATGATGCCGTTCCTGAATTTCGACCATGCGCGGTTTCCGATCCAGGGCGGGCTGTTGCAGCGCCGGGGCGGATCGGCGCGCCACGACGCCGTCGTCTGGGGCTATGCGCACGCCGCCGACGCGCTCGGCGTCGACATCATCCAGAATTGCGAGGTGATCGGCTTTTCGCGCGATGCGAATGGCAAGGTCACCGGCGTCGAGACCTCGCGCGGAAAGATCGGCGCGGGCAAGGTCGGCATGGCGGTCGCCGGCAGTTCGTCGCGCGTCGCGGCGATGGCCGGCCTGCGCCTGCCGATCGAAAGCCATGTGCTGCAGGCCTTCGTAACCGAGGCGATCAAGCCGCTGCTGCCGGGCGTGATGACCTTCGGCGCGGGGCATTTTTATGTCAGCCAGTCCGACAAGGGCGGGCTGGTCTTCGGCGGCGACCTCGACGGCTACAATTCCTATGCCCAGCGCGGCAACATGCCGGTGATGGAGGATGTCTGCGAAGGCGGCATGGCGCTGATGCCGATGATCGGCCGCGTCCGCTTGCTGCGCCAGTGGGGCGGCATCATGGACATGTCCATGGACGGTTCGCCAATCATCGACAGGACGCCGGTCGACGGGCTCTACCTCAACGCCGGCTGGTGCTATGGCGGCTTCAAGGCGACGCCGGCCTCGGGCCTCGTCTTCGCGCATCTGCTGGCGCGCGACGAGCCGCACGAGGAGGCCGCGAAATTCCGGCTCGACCGCTTCCGGCGCGGCGCCACGATCGACGAAAAGGGCCAGGGCCCGCAACCGAACCTGCATTGAGGACGGCGAAATGCGCATAGCCTGTCCGTATTGCGGGCCCCGGGAAATCGGCGAATTTTCCTACTTGGGCGACGCCAAGCCGCAACGCCCAGCGGCTGACGGAGCCGAAGACGTATTCTCCGACTTCGTCTATCTGCGCGACAACATCGCCGGCGAGATGAGCGAATACTGGTATCACGGCGGCGGCTGCCGCTCGTGGCTGAAGGTCGCGCGCAACACTGTGACGCACGGGATCGCGTCGGTCGAACCGGCCGCCGGCGCCGGCGCTTCTAGGATTGTTTCGTGATCGCCGGCAGCGCGCAATCCCATCGTCTCGCGTCGGGCGGAATTATAAACCGCTCGAAGCCCCTGAATTTCACCTTCGACGGTAAATCCTTTGCCGGCTATCAGGGCGACACGCTTGCCTCGGCGCTTGTCGCCAACGGGGTAAAACTGGTCGGCCGCTCGTTCAAATATCACCGTCCGCGCGGCGTCATGACGGCCGGCTCCGAGGAACCCAACGCGCTGGTCGAACTGCGGTCGGGCGCGCGCCGCGAGGCCAACACCAAGGCGACGACCGTCGTACTCTATGAGGGCCTCGACGCCAACAGCCAGAACCGCTGGCCGTCGCTGCGTTACGATGTTCTCTCGGTCAACTCCCTGTTCTCGCCGATCTTCGTCGCCGGTTTTTATTACAAGACCTTCATGTGGCCGGCGAAATTCTGGGAGGCGGTGTACGAGCCCGCTATTCGCCGCGCCGCCGGGCTTGGCCGGTCCGCTGGCGTCGCCGATCCCGACCACTACGACAAGGCGTGGGCGCATTGCGACGTGCTGGTGGCCGGCGGCGGTCCGGCCGGTCTTTCGGCAGCGCTTGCCGCGGGGCGAAGCGGCGCGCGCGTGATCCTGTGCGAGGAGGATTCTGTCCTCGGCGGCCGCC
>JBGTLX010000002.1:0-2785 GCA_041743855.1 Rhizobiaceae bacterium
GGCGGCGTTCGCGGGCGCGTTGCTGGCGGTTCTGGCGACTGCCCTGCTGGTCGATGGTGCGTCGGTGTTTGCAGCGCTCGGCATCGGACTGGCGGTCTGGCTGATCCTCGGCGCGCTGACCGATCTGGCGGTGAAGGCCGGCATCGGCGAAGCATCGCCGCGCACGATGCTGCGACGGCTCGCCGGACTGCCACGGTCCATGTTCGGCGCGGCTTTTGCCCATCTCGGGCTTGGCCTGACGACACTCGGGCTGGTCGGCGCGATTTCCTTCGGAACGGAAACCATTCTCACCATGAAGCCGGGGCAGACGGTCGAGGTCGCCGGACGGACGTTGCGTTTCGAAGACCTCACTCCGGTTCAGGGTCCGAATTTTACCGAGGAGCGCGGGCGTTTCTCGGTGCTTGGCGACGCTGGCGAGCCGGAGGGGGAAATCGTTTCGGCAAAACGCTTTTACCCGGTGCGGCAAATGCCGACGACGGAGGCCGGCATCATGACCATGGGGTTCAGCCAGCTCTACATCTCGCTCGGCGACGAGGCGACGGATGGCTCGGTGGTCGTGAGGATATGGTGGAAACCGCTGGTCACGCTGATCTGGCTGGGCGCGCTGGTCATGATGGCGGGCGGCGCGGTTTCGCTGATGGACCGACGGTTGCGGATCGGCGCGCCGGCGCGAAAAAGCCGACGAGACGAACCCAAACCGGCCGTTTCATGAGGCAACTGCGAGCCTTCATGCCGATGGTCTTGATGGCGCTGATGCTGGCCACCGGCAGCGCGCTTGCCGTACAGCCCGACGAAGTCCTGGTGGATGCGGGACTTGAGGCTCGCGCGCGAAAAATTTCGTCTGAGTTGCGCTGCATGGTCTGCCAGAACCAGTCCATCGACGATTCCGACGCCGAATTGGCGAAGGATTTGCGCGTTCTGGTCCGCGAGCGGCTGACGGCGGGCGACAGCGACGGCGAGGTGGTCGACTATGTCGTCTCGCGCTATGGCGAATTCGTTCTGCTGAAGCCGAGATTCAGCCTGCGCAACGCGGCGCTTTGGGGAACGCCGGTCATTCTGCTGCTGGGTGGCGCGGTGGTGGTTTTTCTGGGCGCGCGGGCGAAAAACCGCCGCGAGCCGGAAAAACTGTCGGACGCGGAAAACAAGGCGCTGGAGGCGATCTTGCGGCGCGATGGATGACGCCCTGCTTAAGCTGTTTACCACTTGCCACTAAGCGTGTTTGTAACTAATTAATGTTGGCGCGATACCACGGGTAGTATCAGGCATTGGGACAACGTGAGAAACTACTTGAAGCGATTCGCAACAATCCGAAAGACGTTCGGTTTGATGATGCGTGTAAGGTGGCAAGGTGGCTGCGTTATACCGGTGAGGCCGGTAGTGGTTCCCATAGGGCATTCTCGCGCCCTGGCGATCCCGGGGGATTGAATTTTCAAGAAACGAAAGATGGCAAAATACCTGCCTATCAGGGAAAGCAACTGGTCGATGCCATCGACAAATATGAGGATGAGTTATGATCCAGGCTGAGCGCTACCCGGCCCAAGTTTTCTGGAGCGATGAGGACCAAGGTTATATCGCTGTTGCGATTGATTTGCCCGGCTGTTCGGCCTTCGGTGAAAGCCGGGAACGCGCGCTTTCTGAGTTATTGGGCGCGATTGAAGCGTGGATTCAAGCGGCAGATGTGGCAGGGAATTCGATCCCGCCGCCGTCGCGACCGGCGGAGCAGACCGAACATATTGGTAGAATGCTTGTGCGCATGCCAAAAGATTTGCATGCGCGTTTAGCAAAATCCGCGACCACACAAGGGGTCAGCTTAAATCAGTACATGGTGTATCTGCTTACGTGGTCTCTAACCGATCACAATACGTCTGCCTCTATGAGCACCTTACATCACTACGCGGTCAATATCATTCCCCGAAGCATGGATTACCACCCAGCGGCAACAATTCTTTCGGTCGCTTCGGTCACGCCGTCACAAAACACTGTGGTGTTTCATCCAACGACATTTATGAGCGAGGCCCGACAATATGGCTGATCCAACCCAGTATTCGTTTGATCTTCAGGAAGTGGCGTCGATCCTCGTGCGAGAACAAGGGATCACAGAGGGCCGCTGGATTCTTGGCTTCGAACTGAACATGACCATAGGTACGTTTGGTGCCAATCAGGCGGCAGCACGTCCCGGGGCGATGATGCAGATCGCTGGACTGAATCTATCGAAGGCTCCAACTGATGTTTCAAGCGATACCCCCTTTGTCGTGGACGCCGCCAATGTAGCTCAATCGGTGAGCGCTGGATCGAAGTTACCCAAAGGGCGTAAAAGGTAGACTTATGCCTCCCGCGCTGCAATTATCCGGCCTCCACGCGGCTCACCGGACCAAGCGCGCCCGACCGTATACAGCGGCATCGTGCCGTCAGTCGGCGGCGTTGATCTTCAAGCCATGAGGCATGGTTCGCATACTGGCAAAGGTAGCGGTGCGAGACTTGGCTGCGAGACGTGGTGATGCAGCGGTCAACCATGCGGCGAATGCGGCTGAAATAGCTTTCGACCATGTTGGTGTGCTTGCCGTATCCATCGCTGTAGCTGACGCCGATTAACGCGGGTCGAGGCGTAATCGGCTTCTAGCACGTGCCAATGGGTTGCCTCATCAGCGAACAGCTTGGCACCACCCCAAGATTACAAAAATGTCATGCGTCGGAAATGGCGCGGTAATGTGAGCATCTCTATCTCTGTGCTCGAGGATGCCGTCAAAGCGCATCTCAGCCAAGAGGATATGAGAGACATGACAAC
>JBGTLX010000003.1:0-2491 GCA_041743855.1 Rhizobiaceae bacterium
GCAATCGTATCCACCGACTTCATCCCCTCTCCATCCGTTCGCCAAAAAGAACGGATGGTCGCAGATCGACATAACGAGGGGGGTCAAAATTGGACGCCGATCCTCCCGTCTAGGGGGTCAATTTTGCACGCCGATTCACAGGTTTGTAGACGCGCGAGCTGCGGAGCGCGTCATAAACGTCCCGCGATGACGTGCCGCACGGCCTGAAGAAACGGCGCTACACCGACCTCTTCCTCAATGCCGTCCAACACGCCAAGACCCAACACGACATGCGTTCGCATCAGGGCGAACTCGTCTTCAGTAAGGCGGCCGGTGTCGCTTGGCATTTAACTGGGTTCTGCCTCACCTTGTGTGGTGAGAGTATCCTTTGAGCTCAACGCTCGCGAAGGAACATCATGCAATCGAGGAACCAGTGGTCGCCCGGACCCGGAGCGAAGGTTTTGCGCGTCAACCGGACAGCCACCGGCGGCTGGATGGTGTTCGCTGCAATAGCCGATCGGGGCATCTACCCGTCTTGCGGTAAGCGCTCCCGACATCGCCATGGCTGGCGTCATCGGCGCCTTCAGGACCTTCCATGCATTGCATGCCGACCATTGCGGGGTTTCGCTCCTCCGGCAGTTTCCGCTTGCTGAATGGAGGGGGCTGATTAAGCTGACATGAAGGCCAACCTGACGACCGTACCCTTCAGAACATTCGAGGCAATCACATGACCCAGAACATGGAAACCGACCCGTTCAATGTCTCCATGCGCAAGTTCCTGAAGCAGGTCGGCGTTACCTCCCAGCGAGCGATCGAGAAGGTCGTGGAGGAGGGCGGATTGAAAGGCCAGGGCCGTCTAACCGTCAAGGCTGTGATTACCGCGGATGGCGCTGACCTGCACCATATTGTGGAAGGCGAAATTGATCTCGGCTGACACGCCGGAGCGGCTGCTAAGCCTATCATCGCGGAGGTGAGGCAGGCGAATGCAGCTGCGAAAGATGATGTAACATCGGGAAGGACAATGCCGCACGCTTGGTGAAGCGTTGGCGAGCCATCCGTCGTGTGATATCCATGTGGCCGTTGGCAGCGAGCTTGAGTCATCGCCAGTCTTCGATGAAATCGTGGCCTTGGATAACTGCGAAGCTCCGATGGCGCCTGACAAAAACCGCGTCGACAGATCGAAGACTTAGTCGCCCCCGACCCTTCAAGCATCATCTCTTGAGGCGACGGTTCAAGAGGCCACATTGGCCGCTGTGCGGGACATTGCCTGATGATCACGATTGCAGGATATAGGTATTTGATCCCTGGCTATGGCGCCTGATCATTTCAAATGAAAAATCGAATCTTTCCCGCCGGGGTGGCGTCGTAACCGGTGAGTTCGGCGGCGTGTCCATGGACGCCCTCCCAGGTCAGAAACGCGGTCAAGGCCTGGAGAGGTGGCTGGAAATACGTTCGCTGCCTCATCAAAAGATCGAAATCTTCCCAAATCAACGACACGAAATCGAGCCCGGCGGCGCGCGCGGCCGACCGTGTGGCGACTCCGCAATCTGCCTGGCCAGTGCGGATAACGGCGGCGAGATCGGGGCCGGTCAGACAGGGCGGTTCGAGCCGGTGCAAATCTTTTTGCTTCGCGCCGACGTGGCCCAGCAGGATATCCAGCAACATATGCGCGCCGGCCCCCGGCTGCCGGACAGCCATTTTTGCGCCCGAGGCAAGCACATCGGTGAGACCGTACAGTTTCCTGGGGTTGCCCGGCGGAAGCAAAAGCCCCTGTTCACGCCGCGCTAGCCCGACCAGCACTGCGTCGTGTAGCCGCGGCATGGCGCGTAACGCCGCGACATTCGCGTCCTCGCCGATTGCCCCGCCATGGAAATGGATCGCAGCGGCGGCGACCTCGCCGCGCAGCAGACGCGCCACCCCGCTTTCGGTGCCTTCCGTCAGCGAGGCGAGGCCCGAATCAGACTGGCGCAAGGCCCATTCGAGCAGATCGTCCTGGCTGCCGCCGACGATGGGCGGCGGCTCCGGCGGGATCATCCCAGCCGGTTTCCTCATCCCCGACAGCACCCAGCGATCGAGTTCATGGCGCGGGAACAGCCATTTGCCTGTCGCCTTGCTGCACGGAATCCCCCCCTCGGCGACCAGTTCGTAGAGCTTGCGCTCACCAAGGCGGAGATAGTCGGCGGCTTCATTCGTCGTGAGTAAATCCATACTGCACTGATATGCATATTTACGCTTGGATTCAACAATTTGACTTCATCGGAATCTTTGCAGAAAAAAGCGGCCGGAGGAATAATGCCCGAGAGCCTCAGCGCATGGCAGTTGATCGCAGGCGGTGACGCGGCATTGTTCGCGATCGTGCGTTTGTCCCTGGCCGTCAGCCTGTCGGCCGCCGCCATTGCCGTCCTGATCGGCCTGCCGCTGGGCGCCATTCTCGCGCTGACGCGCTTCCACGGACGCTCCGCGCTCATTGTGGTTCTCAACGGTTTTATGGGCTTGCCGCCGGTCGTCGTCG
>JBGTLX010000004.1:0-2018 GCA_041743855.1 Rhizobiaceae bacterium
GGCGTGGTTGGCCAACGCGCTCAAGGTCGGGTGGATAACCGACGAGAAGACGATGCGGCTAACCCCGGCCGCCTTCGCCGCGTCCACCATTGCGAGGCCAAGATCGACCTCGTCGGGCTGAAATGCCGGTGCGATGTAGAAAACAGAATCCACGCCAAGCAGCGCGGCGTCGAGGCTCGACCGGTCACGCAGATCGCCGACCACGATCTCGTTTGCGCCGTAGGCACGGACCGCGTCCCCTTGCGCTGCGTCGCGCACCAGGCCACGCACCTTCGCACCATGGCTCGCAAGCGCTGGCACCACCAGTCCCGCAAACGGGCCGGCCGCGCCGACTGCCAGCACGGTGGGCGCAAGACCTATCAAGATCTTGCTTCGGTTGTAGTAAAGTGGCGAATAATCGAGATTATCATGTTGTCGTCCTTCGGTACTCGACAACATAACTACCGACGCGGCATATCGTACGGCGCGTTCTCGGAACGCACCGTTCCCGCAGCGGGATAGTCCTGATGCTCGATCTCAACGACCTTCGCGTCTTCGCCAGCGTGGCGCGCCTCAGCGGTTTCGCTGCGGCAGCGCGCGAGCTCGGCTTACCGAAGTCGTCGGTGAGCCGGAGCATCACGAGGCTGGAGGGTTCGCTTCATACCCGCCTCGTACAGCGCACCACGCGGGAGGTGCGGCTTACGGCGTCCGGGATCGCCTTACAGGAGCGCTGCCTTGCCATTCTGACCGGCGTGGCCGACGCCGTCGAATATGTCGGCAGTCTAAGCACCGGGCCACGCGGTCTGCTTCGTGTCAGCGTTGGGATCGGTTTCGGAGTGAAAGTGCTCTCCGAATTGCTCCCGCCCTTTCTGGCGCAATATCCGGACGTTAGCGTCGCCCTGGATCTCACGAGCCGTCCAGTCGATCTTGTGGCCGACGGAGTGGACGTGGCGGTACGCATCGGTCCTATGCCCGATTCCGACATGGTCGCGACGCACCTGGGCACGATGCACCGATATCTGTGCGCCGCGCCGGAATATCTGTCGCGACGGGGTACGCCCGAGACGCCCGAGGCGCTCCTGACACATGACATCATCGAGATGCCTTCAGCGGACGGCGTGCCGCGCCCTTGGATCTTTTCGCGCGCCGATGGCGAACCCGTGAAGCTTGCGATAGAGCCACGCGTTTCGGTCAACGATCCGCTGACAATCCATCACCTAGCCATGAACGGCGCGGGTGTGGGTTGCATCTCCGGATATCTATGCGGCCCGGAAATCGCGGCGGGAAGGCTGGTGCGATTGCTGCTCGAATGGACCATGCCGTCGGTCGATGTGAGCCTTGTATTCCCTAGTAATCGTGAGCTCTCACCGGCCATCAGAGCATTCGTCAGTTACATGAAGGCCGCATCAGTGCCGGGGCGGCTATGGCAGGACGACGCAATGAGTAGCTAACCGTTTGGCGGCCGGGAGAGAGCAGGCACTTCATTAGTGACTTTCCTGGAGAGACTGGCGCATCCTATAGGATTCGATTCTGTGACCTACGCCTTCGGCGGGCAACTCAGCAGCGTCCGCATGGTCGGCTCTTGCCAGCATGGCGGCGTGCCGGGAGATACTAGCCACAGGGGCTGGCGACTTCGGGAACCAGCTGCTTCCAGCCTGCTTCCAAGGCGAAAACGCGACTGCTCACCCCAGCAACTGACCTGCCGCCGAACCGCAGGATGCCACGGCTCTTGGCTGGTCGAATGATACGATGTAGCGAGGCAGGACAACGCCGCGAACACCGGGCAATAAAAACTTTAGAATCAACAGGGCCGTTTTCTGACGGTATAATTGACGGTATGTTGTTTACAAGGCCTAAAAATAACCTTCAAGTTCAATAGCTTGGATCGTTGATTGACAATCGAGTGGGAATAATTCAGGCCTTTCGGGAGCTTTCGAGAGCGCTTCCGATTTGAAGTGTAAGGCGCTGACGTAAAAGTGAATTCTGTCGAGACCCTTCGGAATCTTTCGGAGGGTCTTTTTTTCGTGATGCCGACCTGT
>JBGTLX010000005.1:0-7593 GCA_041743855.1 Rhizobiaceae bacterium
TGATGTTCGGCGAGCCGGGCGCGGAAATCCTCTACCCCGATCCGGGCTTTCCGATCTACCGCTCGATGATCGAGTTCACCGGGGCGGCGCCCGTGCCGGTGCCGGTGCGCGAGGCGAACGGGTTTGCTTTCTCTGCCGATGAGACGCTTTCGCTGATCACGCCGCGCACGCGGCTCCTGATCCTCAACTCGCCGGCCAACCCGACCGGCGGCGTCACCCCGCGCGCAGAGATTGAGAAGCTGACGAAGGGGCTGGAGGCGCACCCGCACGTCGCCATTATGTCCGACGAGATCTACGACGTCATGACCTATGACGGCGAACAGCACTGTTCGCTGCTGCAGTTTCCCGAAATCCGCGACCGGCTGATCGTGCTGAACGGCTGGTCGAAAACCTGGGCGATGACCGGCTGGCGCATGGGCTGGTCGATCTGGCCGAACTCGCCAGCGGGCGGCCAGCTCTACGACAAGGTGCGCAAGCTCGCCGTCAATTGCTGGTCCTGCGTCAACGCGCCCGCCCAGTATGCCGGCATCGCCGCGATCGACGGGCCGCAGAACGAGGTTTTGGCAATGATGCGCGCCTTCGATGGCCGCCGGAAACTCGTCGTCGACGGGCTGAACGCGCTGCCCGGCGTAAGCTGCATCACGCCCAAAGGCGCGTTCTACGCCTTTCCAAATATTTCGCACACCGGCTGGAAGGCCAAGAAACTAGCTTCGGCACTGCTTGAAGAATCAGGCGTCGCGTTGATCGGCGGGCCGGATTTCGGCATTTTGGGTGAAGGCTATATCCGCCTGTCCTACGCCAATTCCGAAGAAAACATTTTGCGCGCACTGGAGCGGATCGGCAAATTTCTGGAACGCGCGGCTTAGGGCTGGCCCTGTCCATCATGCCATGAAAAAGGGCGGTCATTGGCGACCGCCCCGATCTGAACCAAGCTTGGGAGGAGGAGAGCCGGTCCGACTGCAATAAAGATGCGCCTGCTTAGTTAACCAAAGGTTAACGGGAAAATCTCGGAAGTTTTTGCTTATCCGAGCATCGGCAGGAACGGGTGGCCGGAGAGCGCCTGGACGAAGGCGTAGGTGACGAGGAGCACATAGAGGGCGGCGGAGAGTCGCATGGGACCCATCCTGTCGCCGCCCAACAATCCGGCGGAGAGCAGACCGACGACCGGAATGACATGCAGGGAATGCGTGGCGAAGAAATGCGCGACGCGAAGGTCGCCGCCATCGCGCGCCCATCCCAGCAGCGCCAACCCTCCCGCGTCGCTCGGCGATCCGCCGATCCAGTGCCCGCCCATACTGCTCATGGTTCCGGCGGTGATCAAAGTCAGGGGCAAGACCAGCCCAAGGCCGAGGACGAAGGACTCCCGCAGAACCGGGGAAAGCCCAGTCTGGCTGTTGCGCGCGATCTGTACGGCATAGACGGCCGAGGCCGATGTCAAAAGCACCGCCGAGGCGCCCATGAATCCGTAGATCACCACCCCGAGCGGCGTCTCGTTGAAATGCGAGGGGATGGCCATGCCGGCCGCACCGGCGATCCAGACCATCTCGGCGACGATCGCGGCCACGACGGTGCCCGAATAGACCCGGTACCAGCGCCGGCCAGCGAGCTCCGGCGCGAGCCAGCGCGCAAAAAACGTCAACGTCAAAATATAGATGGCGAGGGCGAATTCAAACTTGAGCGGTTTGTCCCAGACATTGACGTCAAGGAAAATACGCTGGTCGATCGACATGGCAAAGGCGGTCGGAACCATGGCGATCAGGAGCAGCAGGCCGAGCGCGAAAAACCGCGGCTCGCTTTCCCGCATTTGCGCGAGCAGATCGCGTAGTCCCGCGCCGGGCTGTCGGGCAGAGCTTATTGCGAGAGCAGACATTGAACGGATCCTTTTCCTGGGTGACTGTCAGGCTGTGGCTAAAGCCGATGCCGGCGCCTTGACGGCTCGGATCGAGAGAAAGGCGAAAAAACCCACCGGCCCGAACAGGAAGGTGAGGACGAGGCAGGGAACGACCAGCCAGAAACCGGTCCCGGCCTGCCGCGCGGTCCGCGCGATCCAGGCGCCGACAAAGAGATCGAAAGCAAGATAATGGATCCAGCCGGCGAGCAGGATTTGCGGCGTCTGAAAGAGCAGTGCGACATTGTCCAGGCTGTCGAACCCGCCCTTCGCGCCCGACCAGAACGCCATGACCAGTCCGGCATAGGCGATCGACAGAAGCGCGGGGACGCCGATGCCGGCCACCCGATCGGAAATTGTCGGCGCGAACGGGCTGATCAGCAGCGAGGCCCAGCCGGCAAGCACCGTCGTGCTCGCAATCTGGAACAGGGTATCAGCATCCATTACTTACTCCGATCTGCTTCTTTACAGCGTCAAGATGACAGTTGAGCTTTACGTCGTCAACATTTATTTTTACGGTGTAAAGATTGTAGGGCGATGAAAGTCTTGATACGGACTCGCATATGAAACGGTGGAAATCGGATGCCTGTAAATGAGGCTGCTGGCGGCAAGAGCGCCTATCACCACGGCGATCTGCGCAAGGCGCTGCTCGACGCTGCCGAGGAGGAATTGGCCGAGAAGGGCGTGGAAGGTTTTACTCTGCGCGGCTGCGCCAAGCGCGCCGGCGTTTCGCACGCCGCGCCGGCGCATCATTTCCGCGACGCCAATGCCCTTCTGTCGGAACTCGCCTCCGAAGGTTTTACCCGGTTCTCCGCCGCTATGCGCAGCCGACAGGCTTCCGTCGCGAACGATCCCCGCGCCGCCCTTGTCGGGGCGGGATTAGGCTATATCGACTTCGCGCGCGCCAACCCGGCTTTGTTCAGGCTGATGTTTTCATCTTACAGGACAAATTTCGATCGGGAACCGTTGCATTCGTCAGCAAATGTGGCCTTCGGCATTCTGGTCGAGAGCATCACCTCGACCATTGGCAGGAATCCAATGGACGATTTGGCCGGCATGCAGCATGTGGCAGCCGCCTGGTCAATGGCGCACGGCCTGGCCGATCTGCTGCTCTCCAACAAAATGCCGTTTCTTGCCGCGGTCGCCGAGCAAGACGTGGAGGCATTTCTGGCGGGCATCATTACCAGGGCGGTGCCTAGCGACTTCTAATCGCCGCCCGTCAGCTTCCGATGTGCTTGCTCGCGCCCCGCATCTCCGCCAGTTCCATCTGGCGCTGGCGCTCGGCAAAACGTTTCCGGTCTGCTTCGCTGCGCGTTTCGAAACAGGCAGCGCAGGAAACGCCCTCCTGAAACTTTGGCGACAAACGGTCGGCTTGCTTCAAGGGACGCCGGCAGGCCCGGCAAAGCTCGGCCTCCCCCACTTCAAGCCCATGCGCGACCGAGACCCGCTCGTCGAAGACGAAACACTCGCCCTGCCAGAGGCTTTCTTCGGCGGGAATTTCTTCCAGATATTTCAGGATCCCGCCCTTGATGTGGAAAACGTCGGTCAGGCCCAGCGACCTCGCATAGGCAGTGGCCTTCTCGCAGCGGATGCCGCCGGTGCAAAACATCGCGATTTTCTTGCCCGCAAACGCCTCGCGGCGTTCGGCGATCCAGTCCGGAAACTGGCGAAAACTGTCTGTCTGTGGGTCAATCGCGCCTTGGAACGTGCCGAGCGAGATTTCATAGGCGTTGCGCGTGTCGATGACGAGCGTGTCCGGGTCAGAGATCAGGGCGTTCCAGTCGCGCGCCTCGACATAGGCGCCGGCCCCTTGCAGCGGGTCGATGTCCGTCACGCCCATGGTCACGATTTCCTGCTTGAGCCGCACCTTCAACCGATGAAACGGCATGTCGGCGGCGGTGGAATATTTGATTTCCAGCCCATGGATTTCAGGGATGGCTTCGAGATGCGCGACCAGTTCGGCGATTGCGTCCTCGCCGCCGGCGACCGTGCCGTTGATGCCCTCGCGGGCAAGCAGCAACGTCCCCTTGATCTGCCGGTCGCGGCAGAAGGCCAGAAGCGGCTCGCGCATCGTTTCATAGCGGTCGAGGCGGCAGAACCGGTATAGCGCGGCGACGCGGAATGGCTGGGGCGGGGATAAAGTCATGGAGGAACGGCCTATCCATTACGGAAAAGCGTTGCAAGATCAACGACGAGCGAAGCGGAGGCAGAAAAAGGAAGCGGCGCTTTATCCACACTCGCCCAATCCGCCCGATAATCCCGACAAAGAGGGAGAAAGCATGTTCACGGATGAAGTCGCGCGGGAGATTACGGAGGTAGCCCGGGAATTCGGTCTGGAACCGGCAGCACTTCTGGCCATCGCCGAAGTGGAGAGCAGCGGCAGGACATTTGCGATCGTGAACGGCAGGCCGGAACCGCTCATCCGTTTCGAGGGACATTATTTTGACAGGCTGCTGTCCGCTCAGAATCGCGCTCGGGCCCGCGCAGAAAACCTTGCCTCTCCGACGGCCGGCGCGATCGCCAATCCGGCAAGCCAGGCGGCGCGGTGGCGGCTGGTCGAGCAAGCGTCGGGGATCGACCGCGAGGCCGCGCTTGAATCGGTGTCGTGGGGACTGGGGCAGGTGATGGGCTCGCACTGGGCCTGGCTGGGTTTTGCCGGCATCGACGACCTCGTCGCGGAGGCCCGGCTTGGCGCTGCGGGACAGGCGAGGTTGATGGCGCGCTATCTGGACAGAAGCGGCTTGACCAAGGCGATGGCCGCGCGTGACTGGGAGGCCGTGGCGCGCGGCTACAATGGCCCGAGCTACCGAAAATCGGCCTATCATCTCAAGCTGGGGGCGGTCTACAGGCGGCACACGGCCACGGGCGGCAAGCCACACACGCCTGATGCGAGGCCCGCTTTGCTTCGGCGAGGGTCGACGGGCAATAGTGTCCGCGACCTGCAGCAGACCCTGTCCGCGCTTGGCTATCCGGTGAAAGCCGACGGCATGTTCGGACCGGCGACGGAGCGCGCGGTGCGCGCTTTCCAGCGCGACCATCGGCTTGCGGTGGACGGCACGGCGGGGCCTGCCACGCTTCGGGCGATCACGCGCGCTCTGCAACTCGGCGCGCCGACAAGCGGATTTTGGACGCGATTGCTCTCATGGTTTCGCAGGTTGTGGGACTGATGCGACACCCTCGCTCGTGGACTTCGTCAGCCCGTTCTGTTAGATCGGCGCGTCGCTAAATCGTTTGAATTTTTTTGTGAGACGGGAGCCGCCCGATGACCAGCAAGACTGAAAAACTCCTGTCGCTCCTGGATGGCCAGCCGGTCATCCCAGTGCTCAGGATCGGGAATGCGGCCGACGCCGTGCCGCTCGCGCGCGCCTTGGCCAAGGGCGGCTTGCGCATGATCGAGATCACACTACGAACGCCCGATGCGCTCGAGGCAATCCGGCGCGTCGCCGGCGAGGTGGAGGAGGCAATCGTCGGCGCGGGTACGATCCTGAATGCAGGCCAGTTCGATGAAGCGGTGGCGGCCGGTTCGAAATTCATCGTCAGTCCAGGCATCACCCGCGAGCTTCTGGCGCAAGCGGCGGCAAGCGAGGTTCCGCTGCTGCCCGGGGCGATCACACCTGGCGAGATTATGGCGGCTCGGGAGGCGGGGCTGGATTTCCTAAAATTCTTTCCCGCCGAGCAGGCCGGCGGCGCAGCCTTCCTCAAGGCCCTCGCCTCGCCTATTCCCGATGTCAAATTCTGCCCGACTGGCGGGGTAACGGCGAGAAACGCGCAGGATTATCTCGATTTGCCCAACGTCGTTTGCGTTGGCGGCTCCTGGGTCGCGCCGGACGATCTGGTCAAGGCAGGTAACTGGAGCGCGACCGAGGCGCTGGCCCGCGATGCGAACGGGCTTCGCAAACGCGTCAGATCGTGAAGTGACGATGCGGGCCTTCGGCTAAAAGCCGGCAGGCCTGCGCAACCATATCCTCCAGAATGCTTGCCGCCGGCCGTACATCGTGAATGAGACCCGCTGCTTCGCCGATCAGAACGCCGGTGTCGTCCGCGTCTCCCGAGCGGAAGGCGTTCCAGTAGCGTTCCTGTTCCGTGGCGTTGGTCGACGGTTCCGCCAAATCGGTCTCACGTCCGCGCCACGTCTCGACAAAACGGTTCCTGAGGGCTCGGACGTTGTGCTCGGCAGGCCAATCGTATCCGCGCACGATGTCGATCACCGTCGTTTTGACCGTCGAGTCGCCATCCGCCGCCATGATCGCCGTTTGAAAGCCGGGCGGCGTTGCCGCTTCGGAACTCGCAACCAGCCGCGAGCCGATCAGAACGCCGTCGGCGCCCAGCATCAAGGCGGCCGCAAGACCCCTTCCATCGGCGACGCCACCCGCCGCGACAACAAGCGTGTCGGGCGCGGCGTCGGCGAGAAAATCGGCAATCTCGGGGACGAGCGTCAGCGTCGAGCGGTTGCCGCTGTGACCTCCGGCCTCGCCGCCTTGCGCGACGACCACATCGGCGCCGGCATCGACTGCCTCACGCGCATGCGCCATCGACTGCACCTGGCAGATCAGCGGAGTTGCCGACTGCCTGATGCGTGCGGCAAAGATGGCTGGCGTTCCAAATGACAGCAGCAGCGCCGCCGGCCGCCGGGCCAGAACCTGATCGAGCAATTCCGGCTTTTTTGCCAACGACCAGGTGATAAAGCCGCAGCCGACCCGCGTATTGCCCGCCGCGGCGAACTCCCTGTCAAGCCAGTCCGCATCGCCATAGCCGCCACCGATGACACCGAGGCCACCGGCGTTGGAAACCGCAGCGGCCAGACGCCCGCCGGCCAGGACCCCCATGGGAGCCGAGATGATGGGATGCTCAATTCCGAACCGTTCGGTCAGACGTGTCCGCAGCCGCAAGCGCCTCTCCATCTCGGATCGTTAGGGAGCGCAGCGAAGTCCTCTAGTCAGTCCCGGGTCGCCTGGTCCGTGGTGCGAACCCGGCTAGTTGGTCACAAAACGCGCCACGGGCATGAAGCTCACCGCCCGGCCCGTAAAGCGCCCGGCATCCGCGACCTGCGGACCTTTGTCGAAGCCGGTTGCATAGACCTCGGTAGGCGAGGCCCGGACGACCTGCTGGGCGACCGGATCCGCCGTCACGGTTCCGCCCGGAGCCACGACATAGCCGCCGCCCGACAGAGCCCAGCGCGCCGCTTCCGGCTGCGCGGCGATTACCATCGGCTTGGGCGCGGGCCTTGTGTCCTTGAACTTGGCGCGCGCCGATTTCGGCGTCGTTTTCGCTCCCGACTGAAACAGTTCGGCGGCGGCGGTTGCTCCGGATGCTGTCGTAAACGACTCGTTGGCCGGCGCGTTATCCGTCAGCATCGCGAGGCGGGCGTTGTTTGCCTTGACCTGCGCTTCGACTGCTTCCGCCTTATCGATGGAGGCCGGCGCCGGTTGCGGCAAGCGCTGTGTGATCGTACCCGTTTCGGGCAGCGCCGCCACAAAAAACTCGTCGCCAGCGGGGCGGTTTTGCGGAAGCGGAACAACCGAAATCGCCGATGTGGCGGGCGCTTCAGCCGAGGCGAGGGCCAGAAGCATCGGAGCCTGCTCCTCGGCTACGATGTTTGGAGGCGTGAAATCCGGACGCCATGTCGGCAAGGGCACGTTGGCGGCCGCAACCTCGAATGGCGCGGTCGGGTCGCCCGGAACCGCAGGCTGGCCGGCTTCCGGCGC
>JBGTLX010000006.1:0-3880 GCA_041743855.1 Rhizobiaceae bacterium
GCGATCTCGCGCGTGTGCATGCGGTCGTAGATGACGCCGACACAGAGGAACAGGGCCCCGGAAACGAGGCCGTGCGACAGCATCTGGAAGATCGCGCCCTGAACGCCTTCCTGATTCATGGCGAAGATGCCCATCGTCACAAAACCCATATGGGCGACAGACGAATAGGCGATCAGCTTCTTCATGTCCTCCTGCATCAGCGCGACCAGCGAGGTGTAGATGATGGCGATGACCGAAAGCGCGAACACCAGCGGCTGGAAATAGAGCGATGCGTCCGGGAACATCGGCAGCGAGAAGCGCAGGAAGCCGTAGCCGCCCATCTTCAACAGGATGCCGGCAAGGATGACCGAGCCTGCCGTAGGCGCTTCCACATGCGCGTCGGGCAGCCAGGTGTGCACCGGCCACATCGGCATCTTGACGGCGAACGACGCGAAGAAGGCCAGCCACAGCCATGTCTGCATGGCGCCCGGGAAATTATGCGTCAGCAGGGTCGGGATGTCGGTGGTGCCGGACTGGAAGAACATCGCCATGATGGCGAGCAGCATCAGCACCGAGCCGAGCAGCGTGTAGAGAAAGAACTTGAAGCTCGCATAGACGCGCCGTTTGCCGCCCCAGACGCCGATGATGATGAACATCGGGATCAGGCCGGCCTCGAAGAACACGTAGAACAGCACCAGATCCAGCGCCGTGAAGACGCCGATCATCAGCGTTTCCAGGAGCAGGAAGCAGACCATGTATTCCTTGACTCGGGCTTCGATCGAATTCCAGCTCGCCAGGATGCAGAGCGGCATCAGGAACGTCGTCAGGATGACGAACAGCATCGAAATGCCGTCGACGCCCATGTGATACGATATGCCGGAATCCAGCCAGGCGATCTTCTCGACCATCTGGAAGCCGGGAACGGAATTGTCGAAACCGGCCCAGATGAACAGCGACAGCACGAAGGTGAAGGCGGTGGTGAGCAGCGCGACGTTGCGGATGTTGCGCCGCGCGCCGCCGTGGTCGTCCCGGATCAGCAGGATCAGGAACGCTCCGACCAGCGGCAGGAACGTGACCGTCGTCAGGATAGGCCAATCGGTCATAGGGCCATGATCCATCTAAATTGCATGGTTCTGCCGGAGGAAGTTTGGTTCAAGATCAAGGGATTTGGCGACGGTCGTACCGGCAGTACGGCCGAGCCGAAGCCCGCAGGAATTGGGCCAAACTCACCCGGCCCTTCGGGTTTCCGGTTGGCGGACGCCCACTTTGTCGGGCTGCTCAGCCGTAGTCCCGCTACGACCTTCGCAACCCTCCTCGTGGATCGTCGCGCCGACCGAAAAACAGAACCCATGCAATCTAGGTGGATCATGGCCCTTAAAACGAGCTCCCGAGCATCATCCAGGTAACGATAGCGGCGACGCCGATCAGCATGACGAATGCATAGTGGTAGAGATAGCCGGTCTGCAGTTTGACCACCCGGTCGGTCATGTCGATGACCCAGGCCGAAACGCCGTCCGGTCCGAACCCGTCGATGATGCGGCCATCGCCCGTCTTCCAGAGGAACGTGCCCAAGCGCTTGGCCGGATTGACGAACAGGAACTCGAAAAGCTCGTCGAAATACCACTTGTTGAGCAGGAACTGGTAGAGCGCGCGATGCTGCCCGGCCAGCCTCTTAGGCGTTTCGGGCGAGCGGATATAAAACTCGTAGGCAAGCAAGAAGCCGACAAACGTGACCACGACCGGCGCGAGCTTCACCCAGAGCGGAACCTCGTGGAAATCATGCAGGATGTGGTTTTCCGGTAGGATGAACAAAGCCGCCTTCCAGAACGCCTCATAATGCTCGCCGATGAAATATTCGTGGAAGATGACGCCGGAAAACAGCGCGCCTGCCGCCAGCACGAACAGCGGCGCCAGCATCACCATCGGCGCTTCGTGGACGTGGTGCATGATGTCGTGCGAGGCGCGCGGCTTGCCGTGAAAGGTCATGAAGATCAGCCGCCAGGAATAGAAGCTGGTCAGCAAAGCCGCCGCCGTCAGCGCCACAAAGGCGAAGCCCGCCATCGCATTGTGGCCGACGAAAGCGCCTTCGATGATCGCGTCCTTCGAGAAAAACCCGGCCGTGCCGATGACGGTCAGCGGAAGTCCGACCGCCGTCAGCGCCAGCGTGCCGATGACCATCATCCAGTAGGTGACCGGGATAAGTGTGCGCAAGCCGCCCATCCGGCGCATGTCCTGCTCGTCGGAGACGGCATGGATGACCGAGCCGGAGCCGAGGAACAGCAGCGCCTTGAAGAAGGCATGCGTGAACAGGTGGAAAATCGCCGCTGAATAGAAGCCGAGACCGAGGGCTACGAACATGTAGCCAAGCTGCGAGCAGGTCGAATAGGCGATGACGCGCTTGATGTCGTTCTGAACCAGGGCGACGGTCGCCGCGAAAATCGCGGTAAACGCGCCGACGAAGGTCACGACGGTCAGCGCGGTGTGAGAGTGCTCGAAGATCGGCGACAGGCGCGCCAGCATGAACACGCCGGCGGTCACCATGGTCGCGGCGTGGATGAGCGCGGACACCGGCGTCGGGCCTTCCATCGCGTCGGGCAGCCAGGTGTGCAGCGGCACCTGCGCCGACTTGCCCATGGCGCCCATGAAGAGCAGCAGGCAGACGACCGTCAGCGCGGTATGCCGGTCCAGCGCGTAGCCGAGGAAATTCAGCACGGCGTCGGCTTCCGCCGCACCTTCGGCCGGCAGGAACGTCGCGGCGTTGGCGAAGATCGTTCCAAGCTCCACCGAGCCGAACAGCACGAACACGCCAAAAATGCCGAGGATGAAGCCGAAATCGCCGATGCGGTTGACGACGAACGCCTTGATCGCCGCGGCGTTGGCCGATGGCTTCTTGTACCAAAAGCCGATCAGCAGATAGGAGGCGAGGCCGACCCCTTCCCAGCCGAAGAACATCTGGACGAGGTTGTCGGCGGTCACCAGCATCAGCATGGCGAAGGTGAACAGTGACAGATAGGCGAAGAAGCGCGGCCGGTGCGGATCGTGGTGCATGTAGCCGATCGAATAGATGTGAACCAGCGCCGACACGGTGTTGACGACGACCAGCATGACCACGGTCAGCGTATCGATGCGCAGCGCCCAGTCGGCCTGCATGCTTCCGGATTCGATCCAGCGCAGCACGGGAACCGTGAACACCTCCCCTTCGCCGAACCCCACCGCGAAGAAGGCCACCCAGGACAGCAACGCGGCGATGACCAAAAAACCGGACGTGATGTATTCGGACGCCTTGGAGCCCAGCGACGCGCCGAACAGGCCGACTGTGAGAAAGCCCAGAAGCGGAAGGAAGACGATGGCCTGATACATTAGACCATGCCCTCCCCATTTCGACGCGTCCTGCCGGCGATGGTTTGCGGCAAGGTCAAGGCGTTTGGCGTAGGCCGTACCGGTGGTACGGCCAAGCCGAAGGACGAAGGATTTGCCGTAAACCAGCCCGGCTCTTCGGGTTTCCGGCCGGCGGGCGACCGCGTCGTCAGGCCGCTTGGCCGATGTCCCGCATCGACCCGCGCATCCTTCCTAGCGGATCGCCTCACCGGCCGAGAAACAGGATCGCGTTGAAATGGGGAGGGCATGGTCTTCACCCCTTCATCATGTTGACGTCTTCGACCGCGATCGAGCCGCGGTTGCGGAAGAAGACGACGAGAATGGCAAGCCCGATCGCGGCTTCGGCGGCGGCCACAGTCAGCACGAACAGCGCGAAAACCTGGCCCACCAGGTCGCCCAACTCTGCCGAAAACGCGACGAAATTGATGTTGACCGCAAGCAGGATCAGCTCGATCGACATCAGGATGACGATGACGTTCTTGCGGTTCAGGAAGATGCCGAACACGCCGAGCGTGAACAGGAT
>JBGTLX010000007.1:0-2298 GCA_041743855.1 Rhizobiaceae bacterium
TAGACGATGTGGGCGAGCGCGGGAATTTTGCCGGCGCAGGACCGAATCTTGTCGACCTGTTCCTGATCCTGGACGACGGCGAAGCGTACGCCCGCGTGGTCGAGAACGTAGGCCATTTCGTCGGCGACAGCATCGGCATAAACCGGCACGGGGATGGCGCCGAGCGATTGCGCGGCCGTGAACGTCCAGTAGAGACGCGGCCGGTTTGCGCCGATCACGGCGATGTTGTCGCCGCGCTTCAGGCCGAGCGCCTGCAGGCCGAGCGCCAGCGAGCGGATTTCCTCCAGCTGCCGCCGCCACGTCCAGCTTTGCCAGATGCCGTAATCCTTGTGGCGCATGGCTGGACGGCCGCCCAGCCTCCCGGCATTGAAAAGCAGATACTTCGGGAACGTGTCCAGACCGCCGGCTGAAGCCGTCGCAATCATGTGCCTGTTCCTCCCGGCCAAGTGCGCGGCTATAATGCCAGTGGGAAGCCGGCGCGCAACCCCATCCTTGGGATGAGGCGGAAAACCGCTAAGCCCACCACCTTTGGGTGTGTGGAGATTCGGGTCAGGCCGAGACGAAAATGGTGGATTTCGAGAACCGAAGCGGAGCGTACGTTTGGGTACGTGAGCATCGGAAGCGCAGAAAGCCGCCGTTTGCAGACCGGCATGGCGTGAATATCAGGCAGCCTCGCGATAGTATTTCGCCGTCGGCAGGATCGTCAGCGGTTCGAGTTCGCCGCGCGCCGGGCGGGCAAACAGCATACGCTGCTCCAGCGGCGTCGACCTGAAGAACGGGAAGCGCTGGAAATAGCGTTCCCGGTTTGCGAGCGCGCTGGTGCGATAGAGCACGACCTTGTTGAAAACGCCTGGATAGGAGCGCGGCTCGCTGATGCGCTCCGAATCCCAGATCCGCTTGTAGAAACCCGCATGGTCCTCGCGGACGGTTGACAGGCCGTAGGGTGTCTGGAAGTTCAGGCATGCGACCCCTGGCAGCCGAAGCGTCACATAAGGCAGTTGCGGATAGATGCGCGTCCATTCCGGATCCGAGGCGAAGCGGCTCGGGCAGACGAATGTGTCTCCCGCCTCGATCATCGGATAGACGATGTCGCCAAAGGCCTTGGTCGAGGGCGACTGCGGCGTGGCCTGGGTGACGTGATGGATGCGCAGCGTGCTGACCAACCGCTGGTCGACATAGACGCCGAAGCGATACACGTTCGGTGTCTCGTCGAGCTCGTCGTGGATGAGGTGGGTATCGCTGTCCGGAACCATGTCGTTGGAGCGATAGGCCTTATAGCGAAGGCGATAGACGTCCTCGAGATCTTCGCCCTTGTCGCAGCGCCGGTATTCGGTTCGCTCAAGAAGCGCTTCGACCCCAAGAGCAAACGCGGAGGTTTGCGAGGTCAAGTCCCCAGCTTCGGCGCTCGCCTCCGGGCGAACCGCCTTCAACAGCACTGCCATATTGTCCCCCGTCTTCCCCGCACTAGGGGGAAGGTAGGGGAAGCGGCAAACATGTAAAGTTTTAATCGATATTAAGTCTGTTTACCCGGTGTTAACCTTAACGAAACGTAAATTTCCAGCGCTGTAACCGCAGTCACGAATCTTCAAAAAAGTTTGGGAACCAGAGACTTTGTCGGCCTTCGCGCCTGCGCGAAACAGATTCCACTTTTCGGGATCAGGCGCTGGCCAGTTGGATATCCTGCGCGAACGGCCATACCGTACCGGACATGGTTTCGATGCCCGCCGAGGTCAACGCGGAACCGAACAGGAAGCCCTGCACGAGATCGGGTTTGACCTGAAGCGCGAGGATTTTCAGTTGCTCGAACGTCTCGACGCCCTCGACCGTGATGGTCAGCCCGAGCGGCCGCGACAGGTTGACGATGCCCTTGAGCAATTCGAGCGAGCGCGGGTTCTGGGTGATATCCATGAGGAAGCTGCGGTCGATCTTGACCTTGTCCAGCGGCAGCTTGTGCAGGTAGCTCAGGCTCGAATAGCCCGTCCCGAAATCATCGAGCGCGATGCGGACTCCGAGCTTTTTCAGATCCTCGATATATTGGCGGGTCTGCGACTTGTCGTCGATAAGCGCCGTTTCGGTCACCTCGATTTCGAGCCGGTGCGGGGCGAGCCCGGATTGCGACAGCGCCTGCTTGACCTTGTCGATGACGTCGCGATTGCGGAAGTCCTTGGCCGACAGATTGACCGAGATGCTGATCTGCTCGGGCCAGCGCGCGCATTCGAGGCAGGCAGTCTGCAGCATGTAGGTGCTGATTTCGGAGATAACGCCCATTTCCTCGGCGAGCGGGATGAAGATCGCGGG
>JBGTLX010000008.1:0-30739 GCA_041743855.1 Rhizobiaceae bacterium
ACGCCGCGGCCGCCCTTGGTGGCCATGCGCGCGCGAAAGCCGTGACGCCTTTTGCGCACGAGTTTGGATGGCTGATAGGTACGCTTCATTTCTTTTTATACCGCGGAGTGCGGCCCTTCTTGGATCTGTCACTGGGTAACAGGAGCTTTGCCGGCGTCGGTCAGGCGCAACGGGAATTGCGCCGGACCCTTGGCCCGAGCGTGTGCGGGCTTATAAAAAGAAGGGCTTCGGAAGTCAATCGGGCAAACTCGCCACTCCTGATCCCGTCTGTTCAAGCAACGAGACCAGCCACGCCAAACCGGCGTCGCGCATCGCGACATGCGGCGTGACGATACTCAGAGGAAACCGCCCCAGCGGAAGCGGCGGATCGACGCCGACAACGCCAAATCTCGCGGCGTGTTCCGATACGAAGCGTCGCGGCAGGGCTGAAATGAAATCGCTGCCGGCCAGTGTCGCGAGTGCGAACATGAAGTTGGGAACCGTCAGCGCAACATTTCGCGTGAGGCCCTGTGCGGCCAGGACATTGTCGACAAAGCCATGCGCGTCGCCGGTGTGAGAGACGACGAGATGCTGCATGGCGCAATAGTGATGAAGCGTCGGATCGGCGACAAACGGATGTCCCTCACGCGCCGCAACGACGAAATCCTCTTCGTAGAACAGACTGTGGCTGAAGCGGGCCGGAAAAACGTCTTGAGGAATGACGGCGATGTCCAGTTCACGCGCATCGAGCGCCGCAATTGCGTCACGCCAGGCAAGGCTGGGGTTTGGCTCGCCATGCGCCGGCAGCAATTGACGGATGCTGATCGCGATGGCTGGGGCGGTCAGGTTGAGCGCCTCAAGCAGCGGCGGCATGAAAACCGACGACACGCCATCTGGCGCGCCTATCGTGAAGCGCCGCGTGGAGCGCGCGGGGTCGAATGGCTCGGCGCTGGCGACGACGCTGCGGACACGCGACAGGATCTCCGCGATCGGCGCCGCGAGTTCTTCAGCCCGGTCCGTGGGAACGACGCCCTTCGGTGTTCGTAGAAAAAGCGGATCGCCTAGCAGTAGACGCAGCCGGCCAAGGCTGTGGCTGATCGCCGAGGGCGAAAGGTTCAACTGCTGCGCCGAGCGGCCGACGTGGCGCTGCTCCATGACCACGTCGAAGACCACAAGCAAATTGAGGTCGATGCGCGAGAGATCAATCTTGTTCAGCATATTGGTGAATTCATATCGCTGGATTCATCACAATGGAAGTGGGAATTGAGGGCGCAGGCAACATGCCGGCTCAACGAACCGAAAGGACTTACCGATGTATATGCAATCGCCAAGCCGCCCCCTAAAACCTGACGCCACAATACGTCGCAAGACGAAGAGCATCTCACGGCGCGCCGCAATGACGATGGCGCTCGCGGCGCCACTTTCGATGCGCGCGGCGCAAGCTGCCGGCTCAACCGAGCCTCCGCTCGCCGACATCATCCGGCGCACCGAGGAACAGGCCGACGCATTCATGGCCGGCGACATGCGGCGTTGGGTGGGCCTGATACAGCTCGACGACGAGTTTACGCTGATGCAGCCTTTCGGCGGGCCTGCCAGCCACGGCTTCGATGACAGTCCCGGGCGTCTGGACGAACTCGCCCGCTATTTCCGCAATGGCGGCGGAAGGCTGGAGGTGGCCAAATCCTATGTGTCTGCCGACCTGATCGTTCTGGTGATGATCGAGCGGCAGCACGGGGAAGTAGGCGGTCTGCCGGACCAGGACTGGTCGCTGCGCGTGACACAGGTCTATAGGCGCCACGGAGCGGCATGGCGTCTCGCGCACCGGCACGCCGACCCCCTGGTTCGCCGTATCGGGCTGGAACCGGCCGCTTCGCTCGCAAGAGGCGAGTGACGTTTATTGAATATCCAGCGTCGAGGCCGGTGTCACGAAGCGGTGAACGGCCTTGGCGATGCTCTCAAGACCCGGTGACAGCCGGCTACGCAGCTTGCGTCAGGCCGGGCGTCGGCGCATGTGACGTTACGCATTATGCTATCCGACGGATGGTAAGGGAACGCCATGGCCGAAGGGGTCGCTGAATTGCCGAACAAAACTGCGCCACAGGCGTCGCCCGGCCGCAAAATATGGCGCTATGCGCCGCTGGCCATTATCATTGCCGGCCTCGCGCTCGCCTACGCCATGGGCTGGCAGGACTATTTCTCGCTGGAATTCTTGGGCGAGAGCAGGCAGGCGCTAAAAAAATTCGTCGCCGACAATCCGGTGCTGGCGCCGACGGGTTTCGTCGTGCTCTACGCGGTTGCGGTCGCCTTCTCGTTTCCGGCCGCCTCCATCCTCACCATCTTCAGCGGTTTCCTGTTCGGCTGGCTGGCCGGCGGTCTTTATGCGGTTGTCGCGGCGACATTCGGGGCGACAGCGCTGTTCCTGGCGGCGCGCAGCGCTTTCGGCGGTTTTTTGAGGGACAAGGTCGGCGGCTTTGCCGCAAAGCTCGCCGACGGTTTTGAAAAGGATGCTTTCGGTTATCTGCTGGTGCTGCGGCTTGCGCCGTTCATCCCGTTCCTCGTCGTCAACATCGCGCCGGCCCTGTTCAACGTGCGGCCACGGACTTTCTTCGTCGCCACCCTGTTCGGCATCATGCCCGCCGCTTTCGCCTATGCCTGGCTCGGACAGGGCGTCGACAGCGTGCTGGTGGCGGCCAGAGACGCCGGGCGCGACGTCGGCGTCTCCGACCTCGTGACGCCCGAAATCACCGCCGCTTTTGTCGCGCTGGCTGTTGTCGCCGCACTTTCCCTGATCGTAAGGAGAGTGTGGGGGGCGCGCGCAAAAAAATGAGACTGTTCGCCAGCTATCGCAAACCAGCGCCGCCGAGGCCGGAGGACGTCTTTTCCGAGACGCTGACGCCCGACATCTGCGTCATCGGCGCGGGCTCGGGCGGGCTTTCGGTCGCGGCGGCGGCGGCCGCCTTCGGCGTCAGCGTGGTGCTGGTCGAAAAGGCCAAGATGGGCGGCGATTGCCTTAACTATGGTTGCGTTCCGTCGAAGGCGCTGATCGCGGCCGGCAAGTTGGCGCACGCGATGCGTTCGGCCGAAGAATTCGGCATCAAGCCGGTCGAGCCCATAATCGAATTTCCGGCGGTCATGCGCCATGTCCGCGAGGTGATCGCGTCGATCGCGCCCAGTGATTCCGTCGAGCGGTTTACGGCTTTGGGCGTGAGGATCATCAAGGCCGAGGCGCGCTTCAGGAACAAGCGCACCGTGGTGGCGGGCGACATCGCCATCCGCGCCCGCCGTTTCGTCATCGCCACCGGCTCCTCGCCGCTTGTCCCGCCTGTCCCGGGCCTCGACACGGTCGAGTTCATGACCAACGAAACGGTGTTCGACCTGGAAAGAAAACCCGGCCATCTGATCGTCATCGGCGGCGGCCCGATCGGCGTCGAACTGGCGCAGGCTTTTGGCCGCCTCGGCTCCAGGGTTACCGTGATCGAAGCATCGGCGGCGCTGAATGCGGTCGACCCGGAAATGAGCGCCATCGCGCTCGCAGCCGTTCGCGGCGAAGGCGTGGCCGTCCGCGAAAAGACGACAGTCGCGCGCGTCGAACGGCGCGGCAAGACCGGGGTCAGGGTTTTCGTCGAGACGCCGGTGGGCGAGGTCGCGATCGATGGCACCCACATCCTCGTGGCGGCGGGCCGGCGACCCAATGTCGAGACGCTCGGCCTCGACAAGGCCCACATCGATTGTACGCCGAAGGGCATCAAGGTCAGCGCCATGCTGCGCACCCGGAACCGCCGCGTCTATGCGATAGGAGATGTCGCCGGGTCGTTGCAGTTCACCCATGTCGCCAATTACCACGCCTCGCTCGTGCTGCGCGGGCTGCTGTTTCGCCTGCCCGCCAAGCAGAAGCCGATCGGCGTTCCGTGGGCGATCTTCACCGATCCGGAGATTGCCCATATCGGCCTGAACGAAGCCGGCGCGGCCAAGGCGCACGGCAAGGTGCGCATCCTGCGCTGGCCCTATGCCGAGAACGACCGGGCGCAGGCCGAGCGCAAGATCAAGGGGCACATCAAGCTGGTCGTTGGCAAAAAAGGAAAAATCCTCGGCGTCACGATCGTCGGCGCGGGCGCTTCCGAGATGATCAACATCTGGTCGCTCGCCTGGTCGAAAGGGCTCGGCTTGCGCGACATGGCTGGCATCATCGCGCCCTATCCGACGATGACCGAAATTGGCAAACGCGCCGCGATAGCCTATTTTGCGCCTTCGGCGCGGAGCAGCCTTGTTCGCGGCGCGCTCCGGGTGTTGAGGCTGTTTGGCTAAATGGTTTCGGCTTGGCGGCCGGATCGACCTGGACGGTGACATGAGCGGCAGTTCCGATGGGGAAGGCGAGGCGCGCGTGGAGACGGCGATGACCGTCCCGCTGACGCGCGGGCTGTCGGTCAAGCTGCTTGTCCTGACGGTTCTGTTCGTGCTGATGGCCGAAATCCTCATCTTTCTGCCCTCGATCGCCAATTTCAAGCTGCGCTGGCTGGAAGAACGGCTTGGCACGGCGGCCGCCGTGTCTGTCGTGCTGTTGCAGGGCGACCCCGAAAGCCTGTCGCGCGCCTCCCAGAATGACGTGCTGATGGCCATCGGGGCGAAGGCCATCGCTGTGCGCGACGCCGGCGTCTCGCGGCTCTTGGTCATCGCCGAAATGCCGCCCGAGGTTCACGAGCATATCGACCTCGAAGAGACCGGGCCGTTCGAGGCGATCTCGGGCGCGCTCGGCACGCTTTTATCCGACGGTCAGCGGATGCTGCGCGTCTTCGGCGCGGTCGGCGAGAGCCGCAAACAGTTCGAGCTCGTCCTGCCGGAAAACCGGCTGCGCGACGCCATGCTGGTCTATTCGCGCAACGTCGCGCTGCTCTCCCTGCTGATCTCGCTGTTCACGGCGATGCTGGTCTATGCGGCGATCGACAGGATCATGATCCGGCCGATCCGCGCCATGACGAGTTCGATGCTGGCCTTCTCGCAGGTTCCCGACGATCCCGGCCGCATCATCGTGCCCGATTCCCGCTCCGACGAAATCGGGGTCGCCGAGCGGGAATTGTCTGGCATGCAGCGGCAACTGCAAAAGACCCTCGGCGAACAGAAGCATCTGGCCGACCTTGGCCTCGCCGTCTCCAAGATCAACCACGACATGCGCAATATTCTGGCCTCTGCGCAACTGCTCTCCGACCGGCTGCTCGCCAGCCGCGACCCGGCCGTGCAGGCCTTCGCGCCCAAGCTTCTGCGCGCGCTCGACCGCGCCGTCTCCTATTCCGAGGGCGTGCTGGCCTATGGCCGCACCCAGGAAGCGCCGCCCGCGCGCCGCCGCCTGCGGTTGCGTCAGCTTGTCGACGAGGTCGAAGGCATGCTCGGCATCGACGCCGGCGGCATCGAATTCGTCAACGCCGTCGACGCCGGCTTCGAGATCGACGCCGATTCCGAGCAACTGTTCCGCGTGCTGAGCAATTTGGCCCGCAACGCCGTCCAGGCGATCGCGTCCGATACCGAAAGCGCCGTGGTCAGGCGGCTGACCATTTCGGCCGAGCGGACAGGCAGCGTCAGCCGCATCCTGGTGGCCGATACCGGGCCGGGCCTGCCCCGCAAGGCGCGCGAAAACCTGTTCGCGGCGTTTCGGGGCTCGGCGCGTCATGGCGGCACCGGACTCGGGCTGGCCATCGCCCATGAGTTGGCGCGCGCCCATGGCGGCTCGATCGAACTCGTCGAAAGCGTTGGCGGCCGGACGGTTTTCGCGGTCACCATCCCCGATCAGCCGGTCAGGCTAGACGAGGCGCGAAGCAATCTGCGCCGCCCCGCCTGACGCCGGACAAGGCAGGCCGTGCCTGTCCCGGACAAAGATTTACCGGCGCGCGGCTTGCTTTTCTCGGGTTCGGTGGCTAGGTAGCACCTTGAGATCGCGGCCGGCGTCGAACGTCGGCTTGCGGGACCGTTTCCAAACGGTCCGGTGCGCGCCCTTAGCTCAGCTGGATAGAGCACCAGACTACGAATCTGGGGGTCAGGAGTTCGAATCTCTTAGGGCGCGCCAATACTTAGCAGGTTTTCACACCTCCCGTTTTGCAGGGCGTTTTGCAAAATCCGTTTCCAGAACGTTCTCAAACTTCGCGATAGCGTTGTCGGCCATCGTGCTCGTGCGGGCGAGATACTTGTCCAGAATCTCTTGCGCGCGCCGCAGGGAATGCCCTGTGACGGAAACAATCTCGCCCAAATTACACCCCGCCTGGAAGAGCATGGTGACGGTCGTGCCGCGTAGATCGTGAAAGTGCAGGTCGGTGATGCCTGCTGCCTTGCATGTTTCTTCCCATCGGTCGGCGAAGTAGCGCTTCTTAAAGGCGCGGCCTGTCTTCGTCGTCATGATGAGTGTGGATTTCTTGGCCAGCCCGTCCAGCGTCACCTTGAGCGCGGCGGTGCATTTCACGTTCACATACCGCTTCGTCTTCCCCTGCCTCAGATTGATGCGGGTGCCGTCATAGGCCCCCCACGCAAGCCGCAAGAGGTCGCCCTGGCGCTGGCCGGTATGTAGAGCGAGAACCAAGGCAAGCTGCATTTCCGGGTCAGCTACAGCCATGAAGGCTTCAACGTGTTCGGGCAGCCATATCATTTCTGACCTGTCTCCCTCATAGGCGCGGTCGAATCCGTCAAGCACGTTGACCTTGAGGTCGCCATCCTTCGCAGCCCAAGACAGGATGCGAGCTAGAACGGTCACGCGGTTGTCGGCCTCTCTCGGCTTTTCCGCCGAGAACCCATCATGCCATTTGAGCACGTCCTTGCGGAACGCCTTGTCCTCGAGAGCTCGATGCGGCACAGTTCCATATAACCCGTCCCAAAATTTCAAGACGCGGATGTATTCCTTGCGAGTGCTGTCGGCGAGCTTCCGCCATTTGGATGTCTTTTCGAAATCTCGAATGACGCCTGAAAGCGTTCCGTGCTTTCGGTTATGGATCTTCTTTTCAGCGTCGGCGATGGACGCGAGAAATTCAGGCGAACCGGGCTCACCTGCGAGACGCGTTCCAGTTGCCCGATGATAGTAGTAATTAGCTCGGGTGCCGTCCGCGAGCTTCGGAGTAGCCTTGTTGATGCCCTTCAGCCTAGCGTGCATTTTGCCGCTTCCATGCCTCGAAAGGCGAGACGTTATCATTGTCTGCCGCAGGAGGCGACGCCTCACAGGACAGGGCGCGCTCCAGCGCGATGCGACTCCATCGCCTTGTTCCAGCCAGCGGTCGGGGAACAACGCCCTTGCGCACCCATGCGTCAAAGGTCGACGGGCATACACGGCAGACGGCCGCCGCCTCCGGTCGGGTTAAGACCAGAGGCGGGTTGTCAGCGGCTGTGGGCAACATCACACGTCGGACGTGGTGCGCAGTATGTCGCGCGCAACTTGCCCGGCATCGGGTGGCGCGAGGCGGTTTCCGGCACCATCATCTACAAGAGTGCCCGCTTCCTCGTGCCGCGTGTGGGTCTCGTAAGCCTTTCGTTCAGTCTCATCCGCCTCGATTGCCGCCGCTAACGCGATGGTTTCCTCTATGATGGCGAGTCGTTCCAAAGACGCCGTGCTATGGTCGTCATGATTCAAAATCCGGTCGACTTGCTTGCGCCGCATCTCAAGGGCTGTTGTGGCAAGTCTCTTCGCTCTCTCAATATGGCTCATGTCTATTCCCTCCTTGGCAAACGCCGAAACCTCCTCGGCGCGCAAAAAATCAGCCCGCAACCAAGCGCAGGCATCACAACTACAAAGTGGGGAAGTTCGGTTGGCCGCGGAACGCGCGGGTCTACCTGGTCGGGAGAATCGCCCTTATCATCACAATATGAGTTTGCGCCTTTTTTAGCAAGAAAACTATTTGACATTTTTAAAATATATGAGTTGACGACAAGGCGAACCGAATCAGCTTTTGTGAAAAAGCCCGGCGAACCGGGCTTTTCCGATTGAGGTGTGCGCGGCTAGGCGGGTAGCGGCGCATGTAGCGCCTCGCCCTTGTCGAACCAGACCTCTTCTGCCGATGCCACAGCCTCGGCATCCTCAACAGCGACCGGGATAAGCACCTCGCCCAGCATCATTAGATACGGCACGGGCGAACGATCGACCAGCCGCCGCACCCCGTAAATCTCCATCCCGTTGGTAGCTCTCTGCCGGTGCAGCACCGTGGACAGCATCGGCTGGTCTCTGTGGGAAACCAACTGACCCAGATTGAAGGCGAATTCCCCTGCGCTTACTATTGCCTGATTCACGCCGTACCCCTTGTTGATGTTTTGTAACCGAATCGCTACAATGTCTCAACCATTGACTGCCTCACATTTGACGTCAAGCGAAATCACCGATGCACCCAATTCAATGCAAAATGGCTAGGGCGGCGCTTGGTCTGGGGGTTCGCGATTTGGCGAAATCAGCAGGCGTGGCGATCAATACAGTGACGCGCTTCGAGCGCGGCGAGGAACTCTTGCCTCGAACGCTAGAGGCTATCCGCGCCGTGCTTGAGGCGGCAGGCGTGATTCTGCTTGACGCGGGTCAGTGCGTTGAGGGCGGGCCTGGCGTCAGGCTGCGGACATAGAAAAGCGCGCCCCTATTTCTCACGTTAGGGCGCGCCCTGATCAACGAAGCGTCGTGATCGGTTTTCTCGTACCAGCACGACCGATCCGCCGCGCCGACCGAATTGTAGATCGGTGCGCGGGCGGATGCAACTCAACCTTGTGACATCGGCGAGGCCGGCGTCGGTTGGCGTTAAATCCTCGAAACGTCGAGCGTAAAGCTAAGCGCCGTGAAATCGACGGCGGCGGTGTGGTCGTTCCGCACGACAACTTCAACCGCGCCAGCAAGCGCGCGCATGGCGTAATTCAGACGCGGGTTCATCGCCCCGGCGTTAAGGGGCGTGAGTACAACACTGTCACCGCTGGCCACGCCCGTAACCGGGATCGAAACCGTCGCCGATGTCGTGGCCGCCGCCAATGATCCTATGCTCGACAGGTATGTGCTTGTGCCTCGGAAATTGAAGAGTTCCTTCCTTTGGGTGTAAACGGCGGTGCCGCCCGCCAGGCCGACGCCGGCATTGCCAACGCGGATGATCTGCGCGGTACTTCCTATCCCTTCGCTCTTGATGACGGTATCGTGCGCGATGGAGGTCCACGTATTGGTCACGCCGCCTTGTGCTTTGAAGCCAAAAATAGACTGCGTGACGCCCGCCGCCTCGACCAACGGGCGTTCGACGTTGATAATCGAGTTGTTCTCACCAACCGCCGCGCCGCCAGTCCAGACTACGGCATTGATGTCGGTGTAATTGCGAATATCGATGGCGATGTGCGCATTCGTCGTCAGATCGACCATGCGGAAGCGGTTGTCGTTGATAGATATATTTCGCGCACCATTCAAAGTAAGTGCGCGGCGGTTCGCGGCGGTTGCGACGATCACGGCGTTTTCGTCATAGCCCCAATCCTCGCAGATATTATCGTTGAAATGCCCCTTCGTTTGCGCCCGAAACTCGCAGATACGGGTATTGCGGGTAAAGAAATTGCTGGTCACTTCCAGCCGGTGAGCCGCGCCGCCGTCTTGAGGATTGGGAACCTCGGCAGTCACCACGCCCATGCCGTTATTGTCGAAAGTGCAGTCGGTTGCGCGGGCGTAATAACCGGAGCGCTTGATGATAAAGGCGTTCACATTGCGCTCGAATGAGACGCCAAGGCAGGCGTATTCCAGCCCGTCATCCGTCCCGGCAGGGTCGTTCATGCCACCCGCATAGACGCCGCCGTCAAGGAAGCCTTTGATGCGGCCGCCACGCGCCTCGAAGTAGCTGATGTTCAACGGTTCCGCGCCGCTGTCGCCGCCGCGCTTGTAATTTACATCGATCGCAACGCCAGCCTGCGTTTCGCCGCCGTAGAGGTCAGGGTCGTTGATGTAAAATTCTTCATAGCCGGATGGCGATATCGCGCTCGGCTGGGTGATGCCTCCTGTGCCTATCAGGTTTCGTCCAAGCGACATATCAATGCGCGGCTCGTTCAGTATTTGACGCGCATTCAGACGGCTTAAGTCGGTAGTTCCACGGTATTGCAGCAGAGGAACGTCGAAATCCAAGGCCGCAACAAAGCGCGCGCCAGGCTTCCAGGTAATTGTGAGCGGAACCCCAACCAGCTTGTTGGCAAGTCCCGTGGTGAACTGATACTCGCCAGCCGGGATGATGATCTCGCCGCCGCCCTTGGCAATGATTTCATCGATGGCCGCGATCAGAGCATTCGAGTTATCGCCTGTGCCGTTGGTCAGCGCACCATGGAACATCTTGCCGAGTTTGATGGTGTGCGACAGATAAGCAAACTTCGTGGCCGCCGCATCGGGTAGAAATCCGACAGTGGCGGCCGGAGAGCGCACCAGCATAACTGGCTCGCCGTCGTTGTCATCGCCGGCCGCCGTGTTGCCAGCGACAAACACCACGTCCACGGCGGCCGGAACGGTGGCCGCCGCAAGCGCTGCTTTGCTATCGTAAGTCGTGCCAACTCGTGCGTTGAGCGTGTCGCGGATATCCGTTTTGTGCGGCTTGTGAGGCCCGGACGAGGGCACGCCGTCGATCACATAGTCGCGGTACACTTCATTGATTGTTAGAACGGCCATGTGGCCTCCAAAAAAGGAGAAGGCCCGCGTGAGCGAGCCTTCTGGCAAGGTAGAAAAGGTGTACTTAGGCGCGGCTATTCGAAGCCGGTGCCGTCATCGAAAGTAGAGCCGTCATCAAACGGCGTTCCGGTGTATTCCGGCACTTCGTCTTCTGGTTCGCGTGGATCGTTGTTCATGGGGTTTCCTGGTCAGAGGGACCGAGTTTTAGCCTGGGCCATATAACCACCCATGTTCTTTTGGGTGACTTTTTGACCCTGACTTACCGAGGCCTGCACAATCTTAGGCGCGGCTTTTTGAATCCCGGCCTGAGTTACCGACTCGACAAACGGCAGAAGGTTGCCGTTCGCGTCTGCAGAGACACCGACTGTGACGTGAACGCGGTTCTCGCTGGCAGGCTTGATAGAGGGCACACTGGCGAGTGTGGGCGCTACAAAGCCCCCCGCTGCGTAGCCGGGCATTCCAGCGTTGACGGCCTCGAGAAGGCCGCGATGCTTCGCTGTGGCGCGGGCGTTGACAACGAACTCTTTGCCGTGGACCACACCCGCTGGCTGTTGCGTTCCTGCGCTTCCGGTGTAGCCACCCTTAGCAAAGCCAAAAAGCTTGCCGATGCCCGCGAACAGCCCGCCAGCATTCCCGCCGCCGAAGATGCCGTCCAAGGCGAGATCGGTCAATTTGTCGGCGAGCTTATCGATGACGCCAGCGAAGATTTCAGCTTCATCCTTGCCCGCGCGCAAGTCCGAAATAACGCCACCCAAGACGTCGCGCCCGACGTCGCGCAATTCTTCAGAGGCTTGAGCGGCTGCTTCGGAAGCATCGCGCTCACGGTACAAGGCAGAGACAAGTGCCTCGATCTCGGCCCGCTGGCCCGCCGTCGCCGCACTGCCCGCCTGGCGGAGTGCGTTCGCGGTTGCGCGCTGAGCGTCCGTGGCGCCGATCAGGGCGCGCTCCTCGGTCAGCGATTCGATGACTCTTAGGACGGCGTCGGCTTCGCGGAGGGCGGTTGCAGCGGCGGCATTGCGGCTAGCGCCACCTCCACCGCCTCCGGATGGCTTATCACCCGGAATAATCGTCGCCTTGGTAGCAGCGGCTCCGTAGCGCTTCTGCAGCGCCTCTACCAGTTTATCATCGGCCTTCTGAATCTCGCCGCCGAACGCCTCGCTGACACGCGCATCAGGTCCGATAAGTCTCTCGCCCTTGCCATCCGGAACCGTGCCGGCTAGCGAGCCGACCATTGCCCCGGCGAGCGCGGCGTTCTTCTGTTTCTCAAACTCGGCAAACTTGTTGCTAAGGTCATCCAGCCCGACAAGCGCGGTCAGAATCGCCGTCTGTGAACCGACCGCAAAACGACGCCAGGCTGCATCCCAGCGGTCGCCCATCTCCTCGGCACGGCGGAGAAGTTCTTCATCGATAACGCCGCCCGCATCAGATGCCGCTTGCTTCATCCTATCGATACCGGCCGCGCCTTCATTCAGCGCGTTCACCATATCTCCGCCACCGCGACCGAATGCCTCGGTCACCAAAAGCATTTTTTCCTGCTCGGTAGTCGCGTTGCGGATGAGTTCGGCGTAGCTGCCAAGTAGAGATTCAGACGATCTTATCTCGCCATTGGCATCGCGCAGCGCAACCCCGTTAGCTTTGAAAATGTCGGCCAGTTTGCCGCCGCGTGTGGCAGCTTCACCGATGCGTTTTGAAAACTGCTCCATGCCGGTTTCAAACGTGCTGGCATCGACGCCGGCTTGGGCGAAACCGAAGGATAATTCCTGCAGGGCCGTTGTCGTAAGCCCGATCTTGTCAGCCGTATCGACCAGTTTTGACGCGTCGTTGATCGTATCTAGCGCCGCGTTGAACAGCGCGATTGGCGCCAAAGCTGCCAGCGCGCCCGCGCCGAAACCCGCGAACGCGGCTTTGCCGATGCCACCCATTTTGGAGGTGAATGCCTTGCCGCGGCGTTCCATTCCGCTCATTTCGGTATCGACCACACGGCCGGCCTTGCGCATTTCTTTTTCAAGTTTGTCGATGCGCGCGACGACGTCGATTTGCAGCTTCTTAGATTCGGGATTGGCCACTGTGGCTCCTAAAAGAACAAAGCGGACTCGTCCGCGGTTTCGTACATCGATTGGCCACTTGCGCCGGCTACGGCTCTCCCACAAGCCATGATGGCAGCGACGCACGGATCTATGCGGTCGGCGGCGCGGGCTTTGTTAGGGCGGCGGTTGCCGCTCTGGTCGGCCATCATGACGGTGTTACCTACCGCCCACCGCAGGACCGCGTTGCCGTCATGCACAAGCCGTCTCGTGAGCATCAAGGATTCGAAGTCATCGACGGGCTTGGTGTAGTTGGCAAGGGTCTGAGGAAAGGCCGCGACCGGTATGTCGTCGGCCTCCAGGTTCTCCATAATCTCGCGCGCAAGATACTGATCGAACGCCACTTCCTGCACATCGAGAAGGTCGCACAAGTTGCGGATATGCGCCTCGACTATTCCGCGGTCGACGATGTCGCCGGGGCATGCGGTAAGAAAACCCCGGTCGCGCCATAGAGGATAGGGCGCGCTATCGTTATCGGCTCGCCGCCTAATGCCTTCCTCTGGTGCGAACGACTGGACATGAAGCGCATAGCACCCGTCGGCCAGTTCGATGCAGGCCGCCACGGCACAGAGGTCAGTCCTCTTCGCAAGATCTACAGCGAGGTGCGCTCGGCGCCCGCGCAGCGCCTCTAGGTCCACAGTGCCTGCGCATTGATCCCAAATCGAAAGATCCCACTCCGGATTGGCAGCGCCGTCGAGGTGTTTGCATAGGTGCCTGCGTTCGAATTTCGCCCTCTCGGATGGGCTAGTCCGGCATCGCTCACGATAGCGAACAGTGCCTTCCCAATCGGGGTAGCCGTGCGGGAATCCAGGATTGGCGGCGCGCAGCCAGTCGTCGGAAAGCCAGTCGGCATCGATCGGTGTTTCGAATAGGAGTGGCAGAAAGGACTCGTCTTCAATTTGCCCTGCGATCACCTTATGGGCATGGCTGTATTTCTCAAACAGAGGTCCAAGCTGGCCGATGCCCGCCGTTGTCGGCAGGAAGATGATCGTGTTTTCCGACTTGTTGAGGCCCGTTTCGATAGCCTCGATAAGCTCGTCCTTAGGTGCTTCCGCCAGCTCATCAATGCAGGCAGCAATCGGCGTGTATCCATGGGCGTTCTTCGCGTCTGAAGAGATTGCCGAGTAGCGAATGTTATGTTTGCGGTACGTGATGGCCTTCTGACTGTCTTGGATATGGACGGCTTCCGTGAGGGCGGGCGTCGCACGACAAATCGCAGCCATCTCCTTGAAAATGTGACCGGCTTGCTCGCGAGAATTGGCGGCCGACATGATCTCGGAATAAGGGCGACGTTCCGGCCCGACCAAAAACAGCAGCATATACGCTGCCATCAAACTCGTTTTTCTGGAGCCGCGTCCCAGGACCATCAGAACTTCGCGTATCTTGCGCGACCCGTCCGGCCTGGTATCCCCAAAGCAGCGTCTGGTGATCCGCTCTTGCCAGAAATCTAACTGGAACGCCTTGCCCGGTAATTTGGATTTTGGATGCTTCAACGCGCGGATGAACTTTACAGCAGCCTCGCCCTTGCCGTGTGGGTCGGGTATTTCGCTGCCGTCGTAAATCCAGGCGACATGGGGAAGTAGCTCAGATATCGACCCCGAAGTCTTCGTTGGTTCGGTCACCCTTCGCACCGCCCTTGTTTTTGCCACGGCTCGCCGGCGTACCGCCCAATTCAATGAGCAGGCGGCGAGCAGCCTCCTGGTGTTCTTTCAAAATTGCTGTTGCTGGATGCCGTCGCGGCGTACCGTCGGGCGCGATGTAGGTCATACCGTCGCGCTGGATGATCACCTCGGCCTCACGAATGCGGGCCACCGATAGGCAGTAGGACTCAACGGATTGAACCTCGTGCGCGGCCAGTTTGCGGTCGGCAACAAGCTGCGGAACGATGCGCCTCCATTCGGCGCGCGCGTGCGGCGGCATCCATGTCGGGCAGCGCGGCGCAACCGATAGCGCGCCATCGATCGCCGTGATCTCGGCTTTGCGGCCTCGTGCCATAGCTATGCTCCGATCAGGCGCGTCCGCAGTTCTAGACCACGGCGCCGCCCTATTTCCCTAGTCTCGATTATGTTGTGATTTCCGCCGCCGTAAACGACGCGGTCGGCCAACTTCACGCCATCCAGATATCGCGTCCGGAAGATCGTCGCCGTCTCGCCGGACGCGCCAAATGCCCGCTGAAATTCTTCGGTCGACGCCTCGATTATCTGAGCTCTTAGCGTTGCTAGGGTGGTCCAGGTCTCAGTCGGATTCCCATACTCGTCAACGACGGTCGCGACGCGCTGGACAACTATCTCGCGATCAAGTTTCCCGGCTCTCATCAAACAATCCCCACAGTGTCTTCCGCCAGAATGTTGAACGTCACGACGCCGTGGCTATGCTCGCCGGAAGGGTCGCGGAGGTAGCGGGCGTCCTCAAACTCGACGGAAAGATCGAAGCCGTCGACCAAATCGGAATGTCGGGAGCAGGCGCGGCGAACCTCGCCGGCAATGTTCTTACATGCCGTGAAGCTATCTTCCTTGGTCCACACATGGAGCGTGGCGAACACGTCAGACAAAGTCATGCATTCGTTGTCATCACCGACGACTTGTGCCTCGCCTATGATGATGCATGGGAAAATTTCAGGCCGGGAATGCCGGTCAAAGATGCTTGCCGCGGGCACCAACGCGAGCAGCGCTGGCCGCGCCAGCATCAGGTTACGCAGGTATTTCTGAGCCGCGAGACTTACTTCGGTCATCGGTCCCACTCCTCTCTAATTGCCTTCCCGATAGCCCGATCGATGCGGCTCCGGACCCTCTTCTTGGTGGTGTTCACGGTGGGCCAGAAGAACGGGTTCGCAGGCATATCGGCGGTGCCGTATTCTTGCGCCAGCGCGTGGTCGAACTCGCCTGGCACGCTCGCCTCGACGCGCACTGCCAACGGCACGTCGCCGCGGACTTTTCGGATGTTCGATTTGAGATCCTGCGCGCCGCTCGTATTCGGGTCGTCGGGCGCAAGGTAATTCATGCGCGATACCATCTCGTCCGCGCCCTTATCGATCGCCGGCATAATCGCCTTCCTCACTGAGTCCGGAATGCGATTCAGGGTGCGCATAAGACCCGCTACGTCAGCCTTACGGGCCATCAAAAAGACCACTCACGGTATTCCTGCAGGATGCTGTCGACGCCATAGGGCAGCGCCGCGGCACTCACTCCGACCAAAGTGGCCTCGCGATTCTCGTAATAGTTGGCGGCAAGGTTCAGGACTCCTTCGCGCAATGGCGCGGGCACATCATTCCCAGCGGCGCCATAGCCGGAGACAAACCGAATGCGAACAGCGTTGAGAGTGCTCAATGTAGACGGCCAGCCGGCATCGCCTGGTGCAATCCAGCCTGGATTACTAGCCGCGTCGACCTCGTAAGCCGCCGTCGCAAGGGTGGTCTCGATGCTCGTTGTAGCGTCGACATACTTGACGCTTGTAACTGACACCAAAGGCCCGTTCGGAATGGCGATGACGCTGCGCGGGAAGGCATCGAGCACCAGTTCAAACGTGGTCGACACCAAAGTCTTACCGGTGAACCGCTCTACGAACTGCCTCGCCGCCGTGATCTGACGCGAAAGCATACCGTCGTCGCCGGACAGCGTTTGATTGAGGTGCGCCTTGAATTCTACTAGCGTCACCGGCTCGACGGCCGGCGGCGTAATGACGATCACGGCCATGGGTATGGAATCCTATTTGGATTGAAATGGTAAGTGTGTGGCACAGGTGGTCCAGCGTGAATCGCGGAAAGTTGCCGACCGGGGGCGGGGTGGTATGCAGCCCATGACAAAATCGTGCTACCATTAGCTGCAACGCTGAGTCGCAAGGACGATTCGCAATGGCTAAGAAAGCATCTGGCGGAAAACAGACCAGCGATAAGGTCTCGTCTACCGCATCTAAGGGCCTTCGTACTGGTAAGCTCAACAAGCCTGAAACGAAGAGCGTATCCGGTTCGGCTCTGGGGCAAGACGAGAAGGGCAAAGGCAAAGGCAAGGGCAAGAAGTAACGGCGCTCAACGTCCAAACCCACCCTCTTGCCGTGTGTTCTTACGCCTATTACATGCGCCATTCATGGGCTGCCAATTGGTGCGATCCCAAAACACGGCCATGTCGCCCTTAGGCGCCACCTTATGGTCGACCATGTCGGCTGGCCTACCGCAGCCACACGCGCACAGCGGGCCAGACAAGGCCGCTAGATAGGCTCGCGACTCCCTGTGCCACCGCGCGTCATATCCTCGGCTTGCCGCGCTACCGCGCGCCCTGTCGTTAGCCTGCTGGCGAGCCTTGGCTGCACGCTGCTGGCAATCGCACTTGGTCCCTTTCGGTATGCTGAAGCCGCATGGGCAAATGACGTTCATTGCTGCTCCTAATTGGTGGAGACGACAGCGTCACGCTGCCGCCTCCGGTGACCCTTGGCTGCGTCTCACTGGTGTTAGCAGTGGGGAAGGAGGGCAACTGGTATCTGGACCTTCATGGATTGTACGGATTACTGAGAAGACTTGGCGGGCCGCATCCATGATCTCGTTATCGGGCAGGCCCGTGAGCTACTGGAACATTGCCAGAAGCGATGCCCTCAAAATGTCCCCGCCGTATTGCTAGGCTACGGGCTTGTTCGCCGCATCGCCCTTGATGATTACCGCGCCGGCAGCGATGCTCGTGCCACTGTTAAGCGTAATGACGGTGCGAATGTAGCGGCGCTTGCCGATGTAGCCGACCTTGACAACCGAAGCGGCGGCAAGGGCAGCGGGGAACGTGCCTACAAGTTCGGCGGCGACAACGTCAGTGAAGTCGCCTGAAGTCGTAGTGTCGGACTCCTGCAGTTTCGGCGTAAAGTTGCCGGATGCGACGATGGCGCCGGTGTTAATTGCGACCATGGCAGAGTTGAAGCCGAGCAGGTCGATGGCTGCAGAGGTATTGGTGGCGGTCAGTACGGCGGGTGCAACGGCCTGCACTAAGCCAAGATTATTTGCGAGATCACGCATGAAGCGCTCCTTGTGAATGAGGCCGTTCCACACGGGAACGGCCAAGCAAGTAGAATGTGCACCAGTCGATTAGACGGATGTCTTCAGGAACTTCAGAGCGTTGAAGTCGACCACGTCGCCGCCTGTGCGCTTGTAGGCATAGAAGATCGTGTAAGGCTTGGCGGTCAGGTTATCGCGAATGACCCGGATGCCGTGGCGGTCTACGATCTGATAAGCCTGCTTCCAGTCTGCCAAGGCGACGCTGAGCGAGCCGGCCGCCAGGGATGGCATCGAGTCATCATACTGAACAGGGAAGCCGAGCAAGCGATCTGGCGATCCTTCCAGAAGACCCGATTGCCAAATATAAGTGCCCGTAGTGTCCTTGAGCTGACGGACGTAAACCGCAGTGTCGCGGGACATCAGCCATGTGGCATTTGGGCGATATGGCGTCCTGAGGGTTAGGCTAAGCCTTACCAATCCGTCCGATGTTAACGTTACGGCGCCACCGGAGACAACATGCTGGAACTTGCCCCATGTCCGGGTGAAGTCGGCAGCGGCGTCGGTTTCATAAGTGAGAAATCCGCGTGGCTTGTCGACGCCGTTACCGACCGCGTATGCACTGGCTTCGACTGCGCCGAAACGCGTACCGATCTTGCCTTCAAGCCAGCCGCCCAAGTCCATGCTGGCATCGTCCAGAATCTTCTGCGTGGCTCGGGGAGCGGCATACATCTCATGCACGACGATCGACTTCTTAATGAAGCCGGGGCCATCCGTTTCGGGGCGGTCGGACTTCTCACCAACCCATGCCGACTCGACTTCCGAAACGTCGAGGATCACTTCGTACGAGTCCGTACCGATGGTCACAGACGAAGCAAGCGCGCGCAGCGGGCTCGTGTCGCGGGCAATCGTTCGAATGCCGCTTTCGATCGTCGGGAGCGAGAGATAGCCGCCGTCCGGATCAACACCGACCGAGAGCGATTTTAGTTCGGTATCGTCGTTGGTCCTGGCGAATGACGCCAAAGCCTTGCGCTCCAACTCACCGGCTGCCTTGTCGTCGGTCTGGCTCGGCCTGTTAACGCGAGTCTCAAGACCGTCAATGCGGGTCTTCAGAGCGGCAACGGCCTCGGCTGCTTTGGTTTCGGCCGCGGTAATCTTGGTCTCGGCAGCGGCAAGCTTGGTCTCAAGTTCCGCGGTGTTGTTTTCAGTGGTCAAGGGGAGTTCCTTTGCAAAGGTGATTTTGGCGTCGGCATTGCAGGGGACTGCGACCACCGAACATTCTTTCAGAGACAGAAGGCTAATAGTACGGCCGCCGCCTTTTCGCGGTGCCGCCTTCCGTGTAACGAAGCCGATCGAGAGACCTTGGCAGGCTTTGTTTACGATCATGCTCCTGACTTCCGCCGCGCGCGCGACGGTAGAAACGAGGAGGCGGCCCTTCATGACCAGGCCCTCCGCGGTAGTTTTTATTTCATCCCACACGCCGACGACCTCGGAATGTTGGAACAGCATTGGCAGGGGTGCAGACGCGCCATCAAAGGCCTTCGGTTCAATCTCGTCGCCGACAAGATCGATCGTGCCGAATGGCCACGCTATGCCCTCCACCAGACCCGCGTCGTCGGTGGTGAAGGCGGCTTTAAATTCTAGGCGTTCCATCACGCAGCCTCATCGGCCGGAGCGTAATTGTCGAAATCGGCCTCTGCCTCAGTGATGCCCAGCAATGCCGAGCGTAGGACGGTTTCTGCAAGCGAAGCATAGGCTGCGTGTCCGTCGCGCTCGATGCCGGGAAGCGCCTTGAGCGGGGTGGCGACGGCATTTGCGCGATCCGATAGAGCCGTAGGGCCGAAGCGACGCTCCATTACTTCCACCTGCCGCTGCTGCGCTGTCTGCGTCTCGCCGGCAAACGCGAGCGTCTGTTCGACGTCTGCAGCGGTCCAGGCGCCTAGATGGAAACGACGCATGGCGGCGAATGCCGATGCGCCCATCTGAATGTCGCGCTCGGATGCCGACCAGCGCAGGCGCCGTTCGAATGACTCGATCCGGTCGCGCCGCAGTTCGAAACGAACCTTCTTGCCGTCGAAGGTCGCGTTGACGTGTTTGACCAGGCTCATGCCGCGGCCTCCTTTGGTGGGGTGTTATCGTTGGCGGGCGCGACGTTGGGGTTGTCATGCCGATCGCCTTCCGGCCCAATCGACGCGAGGTTTTCGCGGGCGCGGCATTCGTTTATCGACATGATACCAGCCGTCCGTAACTGGCTGTACGCGGTTGCCCTGGCCGACAGGTCGGCCTTAAGCAGATCCTCAAGCAGGAACTCTGCAAACCAATCGTCGCGCTCTTCCGGCGAGAAAAGCTTCAAGCGAATTTCGCCCTGCCAAGCTTTGATCCATCTCATCAAAGTGAAAGTTACAAATGAGCTACCAAGCTCTGATGAATTACCCCACGTCGCCCGCCCCATTTCAAACAACAGATGTGGTGGTACGCCGAAAGCCCTAGAAATTTCATCGACGCTGTAGCGCCTTAATTCAAGCGTTTGGGAATCAACACTTGAAAATGTCAGCGGGTTGAATTTTCCGCCTTCCCATAGGACCGGAGTCTTTGCCGCATTCTCTGAGCCGCCATGCGATGCCTGCCACGCGGCCTTGATCTTTTCGACGGCCTCCGCGCCAAGCTTATTTGGAAATTCCAGAATCCCGCTTGGTCTGGCGCCGGAGCCGAAAAGCCTGGCGACATGTTCCTCGATTGTGAGCGCGATGCCGATCGCTTCCCGGCATTGGGTAACAATGGATTCGCCGACATAGCCGTTCAGCGACGGCGCCTTGAGGTGGAATATGTCAGCAGATGGGTAGGTGCGCTTTGCGCCGCCCTCGGTCACTTCATAAGAAGGCTCGCCGCTGACTTTGTCGACTTTCACCTTAACCGCGGACGGATCGAACCGCAGCAGTTCTTTCGGATTGCCGTCCACCCGATTGATGAAGGCGTAACCGTTCCCATGAAGCAGGCAGTCACGCTGCAATTGCTCGCGAAAGTCGCTAGCCGAGGTCCATGGGTTCGGGTCTTTCAGCACCCTGGCAACAGGGTGCTCGCTGTCACGCTCACGGGCCTCGCCGTCGCGTTTGTAGACATGGAGGGGCAATTGGCCGATCGGCTCAGAGATCGCCTGTACGGCCCGCCTGACCGCGGTGCAGCGCATTGCTGTTGCCGGTGTTACCGACTTGCCGGAGGCGGCCGGCGTAGCGCCGAAGAGTTCCAGCAGCCAGGTTTCAGGATTTGCCAGGCTGCTCTTTTGTTCGACGGCAGGCTTACGTGCGAAGGGCCAGATCATGCAGCCACCGTAAAGGCTGCCGGGAATGTGCGGCGCTCAATGCCAAGACCGAGTTCGCTAACGATCCGGAACAGCGCGAAGCCCCCGATCGACAGCGACTTTTGGCAGCCGTTGGCGAGTTCCGGGCGCCATGGCGTACCGTCCGCGGTCAGCGCCCATTCAACGGGATCTTCATCGATGTTCCCGGCGCGAACCACGAGCGCGGGACGCGCTCCGCTCACAACGGAGATGGCGCTGCGCATCGTCAGCTTGGTCAGGTCGCAGGACGTGTCGAAGTCAGCCAGGCCGGTTAGCATCTTGGCCAGCAATTCATCGGCGACCATCGTGCCGTCCGCATCCGTGTTGCTATATGCCAGATATGCTTCGGCCGCGGATGCTACGCTGTGCAGCGGCTCGTCGGTGAGCAGCGCGACGATGAGTGAGACGACACTGCTGATATCGGCTTCAGGCGGAACGCGGCTGTTCGACCGGGGAAGCACGCCTGCATCCTGAAGGCGGCGAGATACCGTGCGGACGCGGCTTGCCGGGAGGCCGGAATGCCGCGCGACAGCGTCAGTGAGTGCGGCGACGCTTGGCATAGCCGTCTCCTTTTCAATTTTGAGGTTTGCGATAGTTGGGGCAAAAAAAACGCGAACGACCCGGCAGCACCGAAGCGCGCCGGGCCATCGGATCAGCCGTGTGCAGGACGCAAGCGGCGATTGCGGCAGGGCGCTCGTACATCCGGAGGCGCGCCTGCTCCGTCGAGACGGAAAGGTTGCCGGTGCCTGGAGGGACAAGCAGCCGGCGTCGCGACGCGCTGGGGAGAGCGGCGCAAGTGTTAGGAGAATTCAACTCCTACAATAGAGTCCGGCTTGAAATGCAAAAAGGGGACTTTACGCGGCTAAGACAGCATATCCTCTATCATTCGCCGCAAGTAACTTGTCCAGCTTCCCGCATGCATCGTTGACTTTGTCGCGGCCGTAGCGTTCGGCATGCTTCCCATGTTTGCCGTGTGCCTCGCCGATCTCCCGGAAGTTCGCAGCGACAAGCGCATGGTCCAAGATGGTGGCCGTCTCTTCGTCGACAAGCCTCCGGATGTTGGTTGCCCACTCACGCTCGACGACGGTATCTGTGCACGGAAGTGAGCCACGACTGTGGCCACCCATGCCTACGGTAGGCGACGCCGAGCCCTGCATGGCCCGTATGGTGCCAAAACAATCGGAGGGCCTGCGCCAAGTCTTGCCCTGTCTATATCGCACCAGCGCGCCAGCAGGGAAGCGGACATCGGCGAACACCGCCTTACCCATCTTCAGGACTAACGCCTTTTCCGTCTGCTCACCGTTCGAGAATTGCAGGCCGCCTATCTTGGTGACTACCTTCCTGTCTCGCGATGGCGCCCTGTCGCCTTCGATCTTGCTCTCCGCGTATTCTGGGACATCCTTCTGGATGTCGTGCTTAATGTCACCCTTGACGGCCACACCGCGCCGGTAATCAATCGGACTGTCTTTAGGCCCAAGCCATTCCCGCTTTAGCTGGTCGACTGATGGGCGCAATTCGAACTCCGAATCCAGTAGGGCTGGGATGGGATCTTCACCCTCGAAATTGTTATCATTGTCTGCGTGAAGGTCATATCGGAGCCAACTTGTCGAAAGCTGGTCGTCCGGCACTGTCGCGCGCTTCCACACCATGAGGCTTGCCAGCCTTTCCGAAAGTTTGCTGTGCTTCGGTTTACTGGTGCGCGCGGTTCGCGGCATTATAGGGCCGTCATGCGTAGGGGCATTAGCCGCCCACAGTTCATAGCAGTGGCGGTAGGTGGACGGAGTCCAAGTGTGGTCGGTCTGGAAAGGCATAATTAAAAGTTCCCCAGGCGTGGCGGCTCCTCCCTCGGAGCCGTAATAGCGAGCGCCTTTCCGGGCACTCACCTATATATAGTGTTTTGGAGCGGAAAAAGACACCGCATGTCTACATGCGGCTAGCCTCATAAAAGGCGGATGATCTGAATCCGTAAAGGATTCATTCTAAAATGTGCCGCACCTTCTCAGCTCTGCCCGCGAACAGGGCACCTTCATCTTCTGTGATGATGATGAACCGTCCATTGGACCATGCGCCCTCATCGGCGACTCCAATAACTCGGCAGCGATGCCAATTCTCACCGCCGCCCATTTGCTTGACGGCATACTCGCCTTCGAATTCTTCGATCGAGATCACGTTGCTGGTGCTCATTGTTTTTTTCCATTCTTTCTTTCCTCTCTGGTGGGTTGGCGTTCCCAGCGCCACCCCTTACGTAGTAAGGGCAACAAACGGGAAGCCGGTAAGCATAATGTTTTCAATAGGTTAAGCCATTCCCATTTTCGCCGGGAACGCCGGGAACGGGGACGGGTCTGCCTTATATTTTCCTTTCTTTTCAATGGGTTGGTTTGTTGCGTGCGTTCCCATCCCGATGGGGACGGGCCGTTCCCGATATTTCCGGGAACGGGAATCTATCGTGCCATGCCCTGCCGAAACTCGCCTAAGCCGATGGCGAACTGCCCTCCAGGAACATCCAACCATTTGACGGTCGTACTCCCCTTGGCGAGGGCGGGAACAATGTCCTTCCGCTCCAGCGCCGTGTCGACCAGCCCCTCAAGCTTCGCCCGCGACAACCCGGCAAGCTCACCGGGGAGGCGGGTCTTCTGTTTGAACAGGCCAGTCTCGCCCGTTTTGGTGAATGGCTGCCCATCTGCCGCGGCTGTCTCCACGGCGATGGTGAGGGCGACAAGCAGGTCACCTTGCGCCGGTGCCGAGGTGCCCAGCCGTGCCGTCTTGTCGACGAGGAGGCCGAAGTCATTCCGCACGTATGTCGACATCACGGTACGCATCGGCCCGTTCTTTTTGACTAGCCCGCCGAACACAACCTTATCTGGCTCGTGGCTGATGCTCAGTTCTTTGCAGACGCGTTTGGCCTTCTCTTCCTCGGCCGGCCACATGGCATAAGCCAGCCTAAGGCCATCCACCAATGCCGTTGAGCCGCGGATAGCCTCACGGGCCTCAGCGAGCGTACTGACGGCTTTCATTGGCTTGCGCATGTGATGCGCGGCCAGGACCGTAGCACCCGTCTGCGCGGCAAGCGCGGCCATGCTGGTGCAAACGAACTGCCCCGCCATCGGATCCTCGTTGATGGCGACATGGGCGAAGCTGGCGAGCGGGTCTATGGTTAAAAGGGCAAGGTCAGGAATCTCGCTCAATTGCCCTTGGAGCCTGCGAAATGCGTCGGTTTCAACAAGGCCCGATTTATCTTGTTTCCAGAGCACCATCGGCCCGCCAGCGCTCGGCAGCGGCACAACGATGAGACGCTCGCCCTTGGCAGATAGGCGTTCCTGTTTTGGGTCCAGCGCGTCAAGCCGTCGATGGACTTCGCCCTCGTCGTCTTCGCTTGTAATCATCACGGTCGTTCCCTCACGGGCGACCTGTCCACCGAATATCGGACTGGCAAGCGTCGATCCTCCGAAGGACACCCGCCGATGCAACTCAAGAAGGGAGAACGACTTTCCGGCGCCGCCCATCGCTGCAACCATGCCAGGCACGCCCATCGGTATGACGCCGCGAACCAGGTATTCAATAGGCGATGGTTCACCTTCGTAGCGGCTGGATTTCCAGTCGTTGAGGTCCAGGCTGTCGGGCTTGTTGTCGTTGGCCGCCTGACGAGATTTAGCGCCTAACGGTATGGGCTCTCGCTTGAGGCCCGTGGCATGGAACCTCAGTGTTTGAACCGTTCCAAGTCCGGTCGTTGCGCTAAAGACTAGCCAGTCGTCGCCATCCTGTTTGAGGATTCCGCCCCAATCTCGTTGGTATGCCTCGGCTCTTTCGGCCGCGTTAAGTGATTCCACTCTACAGTTCCCTCGTGGTGTTTTATTAGATGCGAGCACAGCCAAATCAGGCCCGTCCATTTTGGAACCGGGTGCTAACCTATTGATATGTGGTTGTGACAAAAACGAGCGTTTTGTAGAAAAACGCTATGGAAACAGCAGACCGCCACTATCTACGAATCTGGGGGTCAGGAGTTCGAATCTCTTAGGGCGCGCCAATAAATTCAGGCACTTAAAAGCATGGCAAGAAGCTGAGTGACCACTTTGGGCTAGCAGTGTGCGCGGCCGGACCGGACGGAACTGATGCAATCTTGGGAGGAAGGTCAAGTCGGAGGATTTCGGAACCCAACGCGCTAGCCTGGGGAAATCCTGAGGTAAAGCCGGATAATTGCTGATATTCAGCTGTCTTGACGACTTTAAGGCGCGTAGGATCGACGTCGAGGTGGAGATACTTTGGCCGCGCTTGCTTTGAGCCAACATGGACCCAGCCAGTAGCCGACAACCGATGCGGATACTGCAACAGGAGGAGGTGTCTTCCGTGAGTGCGAGCTACCAATCCATTTGCAACGCGAGCGCCATTGCCCTGATGGTGTTTTGGGCAAACCCGGCATTGCCGCAATCTGATCGCCTCGGATGCAACTTCGAGCAAGTGACTGGTGCTCCAAGGCACATTCTGCGCTGTCCAGGCGGTGTGAAGATCATCTCCGAAGTTGGTGCTCGATACTCGCTGACGGACCGCAATCAAGACGGAAACGCCGATGGTGTTATTTTGCGACGGAAGGCCCTGCTGGTTGAAGTTGAAACCGGAACAGCGCCTGGATTTGTCGTCGTAACGCCGCAAGCCATTGCCGCAGTGCGTGGCACCAAATGGGCGGTGGACGTGCAAGGTCGCAAGACTTCCGTCTTTGTCGTCGAGGGTCGGGTTAGCGTCCAACGGCCAGGCTCGAGCGCCAACGTCCTTCTAGGCCCAGGCGAAGGGGTCGATGTCGAACGTGGAACAAGTCCCCTGACCGTCAAGCGTTGGCCGGCGGCGCGCGTATCTGCATTGATGACGCGCCTGGGAGAATAAAGCCTTGAGCAGCCGGGCGTTCCCCACGCTGATTGCTCTCTTTCTGGCAGGGCTTTGGGGTGCAGGTCTGGGGTTTTTACACTTGCGCGGAGACCTGCGGTTTCTCGATCGCGTCGAAGTCGCGATGACCGATGTTCGAACACTCATCAGGGGAACAATTAGACCACCTGCTCTTATCGCGATTGTTGCGATAGACGACGAGGTCGTGAAAGACGAAGGCTACCCCTTGAGCCGCGCCACACTGGCCCGGCTGATCGACGAAATTGCGCGTTTTGACCCGACGGCCATTGCGGTCGATCTGCTGCTCGTTGATCCCAAAGGAAAACAGGAAGACGAGGCGCTTGCACAATCGCTTGGCAAGAGCGCGACTGTGATCGCCGCGGCAGCGGTTTTCGCGGGCGACAAGCAGTGGATACCACCAGAAGCCGATGGCCCCCTTGTCCGGGTGCCAAATGCGGAACGATTCTTGATGCCGCTCCAAGTTTTCTCCGACGCCGCCGCTGTTGGCGTTGTGAACGTGGCCACGGACCAAACGGGAACGCCAAGGTTGGTTCCGCTGCTGTTTCGTTCAGGAGACCAGGTTGAAGCCTCTCTCCCTCTGCGCGTCGCCGCCCTGGCGATTGGAGCCGAACCTGAGATTGAGCCCAACCACATAGTTTTGGGGGCGCGGTTAATCCGGACGGATCTCGGCCATCTTCTTCCTCTCGCTTTCTATGGGCCGCGCGGCACCATTCCCACGATCAGCGCCGCGACCGTGCTAGCCCGTCAAATGGACGGTGAAAGTGTTCGGAACCGAATTGTCGTGATCGGGGCAACCGTAACCGGCGGCGGAGACGTCTTCCCCACGCCCTTTGATCCGGTGCTCCCAGGAGTCGAGGTGATCTCAACGGCGATCGCTCACCTGACGGCCGGAGACGGAATTGTGAGAGACCACCGCGTTCGTCAGGTCGACGCCGGCTTTGCCACCATCATGCCGATGGTTCTCGTCGCCCTCGTGGCCTGGCGTCGCAGCGCTATCGGAATGGCGGCCGTCATGGGCGTAGTGCTGATCTGGGCCGCGTTTAACGTGGCGGCGTTTATGAACGGCGTCTGGCTGAGCGCTGCGCTACCGATGACCGCCGCGGCTCCGCCGACGATCCTGTTTGGAGCCGCGCAGATCTGGCGCGACAGGAATCGCGCTCAATATTTCGCAGCGCAGAGCGAGTTGCTGCAAAGGGTCCAAGCGCACGGCTTGGGGAAATGGCTTGCCAAACATGGTGACTTCCTCCTGGAACCAGTGCGCGAAGATGCGGCCGTCGTGTTCATCGACCTGTCCGGCTTCACCGGACTAAGTGAGACCTTGGGGCCGAACGCCACGCGCGAGTTACTGAGCGCTTTTCACCTATTGGTCGACGAGGAAGTGACCGGGTGCGGCGGCATTGTCACGAGTTTCATGGGTGATGGAGCCATGATCCTGTTTGGTCTGCCCGAACCTGCCCTCCATGATGCGGCGAAGGCCGCGAGTTGCAGCATCAGGCTGTGCAATCGCGCCAAAGGTTGGCTTGCCTCCCTGCCTGATTCCACTTCGTCCCGCCTCGGCTATAAAATCGGAGCACATTTCGGGACGGTGATTGCATCGAGAATGGGGGGCGAAAGCTACCAGCACATCACGGCTACAGGCGACACCGTCAATATCGCCAACCGGTTGATGGAGGTTGCTGCAAGCCATCGGACCGAACTTGCCATCAGCGACGAACTGCTGCACGTGGCCGGGCGAGACTGCGAGATTTACAGGTCTGGCGTCCTTCAAGGCCCGATTGAAACGAATATTCGAGGACGATCCGGCTCGATCGCCGTCTGGCTTTGGAACAACACTGAGGTCGCGGCCTCCTCGAACGACTGGTCACCACACAAGCACAGATAGTTCACCCCGGCCAATCGGTACGCCGGTCAGTCCTGGGTGCGGACCGTGCCTTCCCCTTCGAGGCTTTTGACGCCTTTGATCGCGGAAGCAGCTTTCCGGACCTGCCCGCTTTCGCCGGCAAGAACCAGCGTGTTGAGGATGTCCATCTGCTCGACGACGGTCACGCCTTTCGCCTTGAAGGCCGCGGCGGCCGAAGCCAGATCCGTCGCAGACGGATCGATCACGCAAAGAAATCTGCCGGTGGCGCCATCATTCTTGGGCATAGCCGCCTCCCTTTGGTTATGGGCGTCACCCCTGTCGAAATGACGCCCACCTTGGCTAGCATTTATAGCGGACTACCCTTGTGGATCAGGGGTGGTCGAAGCGGCAACCTCAAGAGTTCTGGGTTGCCTTGTTCCTGGCCGGCGCGCCCTCCTGGACCGGCCGGCGGATCGGCGGAAACGGCCGGGGGAACGGGCGCGGGTCGAGGAAGATACGCCTGAATGGAGCCTGCGGTAATCCCGCGCCGACATGGCTGGAGGGCTGTTGCGGCAGCGGCAAGGCTGTCGCGATCAGCCGCTGCCACAAAGCCGCGCCACGGTATGTGGAGTTCGACTGGGCGTGCAGGGCGGCGATGCCGGCGACATGCGGCGTCGCCATGCTGGTGCCGGACATGGTGCCGTAGGTGCCCTTGGCGACCGGAACGGACGAGAACGTCCTGACGCCCGGCCCGACGATGTCCACCCGCCCGTGCGGCGGGAAGTGGGTGATGTTGGAGAACGGCGCCTTGGTGAGGTTCTCGTCAACCGCGCCGACCGCCATGATGGACGGGCAGTTGGCCGGATGGCTGACGGGCTGGCCGCCGTCATTTCCCGCGGCCGCGACGATGAGCGTCCCCCGCGACAAGGCGATCTGCGCGGCATTCTCATAAACCGCCGAGAAGCCCGCCTGCGTCGTCCGTGCGCCGAGCGACATGCTGATCACGTGGCAACCTTGGGCTATCGCCCAGTTGATGCCGCCGAGAATCCAGCCATCGGCGCCGCTGCCGCCATTGCTGAGCACCTTGCCGGCGAAAATCTGCGCGCCATGGGCTATGCCGTAGCGCTCGACCGCGGCGTTGGTCGGCTGTTTGGGACCGCAGGACGTGCCGATGCAATGTGTGCCGTGGCTGTGCATGTCCTGCACGGCCTCGTTGGGCACGAACGAGCGGCTGACGATGCCGCGGCCGGCGAAATCGGGATGTCCGAGATCCATGCCGGTGTCGAGAACCGCGACCTTGATGCCCGCGCCGGTGCGCAACTGGAGGAACGGGAAGCTGACCACGGTGCGCGTCTTCTTGAGGCCCCAGGTCGTGCCGGCGGCGATATCGACGTCTTCCTCGACATCGGTCTCGGCCATCGTATGTTCCGCGCCCTCATAACCTCCCGACACGCTGTTGACGGCGTCGCGGTAGCCGCGCAAATACTCGCCGAAATTCTCGTTCAAGGCATAGACGATGCGTTCCGGTTCGATGATGGAGCCCTCGTCGTCGTCGACGCTGAGGTTTTCCAGAGCGGCGATCCTGCCGATCTGGCCTTCGTCGGACGGCGTGATGACGGCGACGCCGATCTCGTCGAAATAGACTCCGTCGCCCTCGGCCATTGCGTTCGCGTCGACGGCCTGGTCCTTGAAGTCGCGGGAACTCGACAGCGAAAGCCCGGAAGCCTTCTTGACCGAGGCGATAAGCTCTTTCGCCTTGTTGGGCGGTGCGACGACCAGATACCGACCCGTATATTCGGTGCCGCCCGCGCCGCTCATTGTGCCGGTAAAGTTCATGATGATGCTCCCTTCGTTGACAGGTTCTCGAGTTTTCGAAAAGTCATCCCGCGAGAAGCGGTTTTCGTCCCCGCCGCACGATTGTCATCGATCCGGCGAGGCGTTGTTGCTTCATGCGCTGACGGTTCGAAGGCTAAAAGCAATGCGCCGGGCCCCGCATCACCAGGATTGGTGAAGGCGCTTCTAATTCGGCCGACATTTGGCTACTCTGTCATTGGGGCTGGGGGACAGGATTGCGAGGGAACGTGCCCGCTGTTGATCCTGCCGAGGTGAGTTCGCTCATCCTCGACATCTACGACACCACCGTCGATTCGGGCCGCTGGCCCCTGGCGCTCGACAAAATCGCGCGCTTCGTCGGCGCGCGCGGCGCGTTTATCTTCGAACTCGACAGCACAGGGACCGACCGGCGCATCCGCGCGCCCTATTTCAGCAGCGCCTACGACAAGGCCCTGGTCGACGGTTACCTGCAGCAGCACAATCGTCAGGAAGTGGAGGACCAGGACAAGTTCGCCCGCTTCTCCAAGCTGACGGATCAGATCCAGCTTATCCCCGACGACGTGCTGGCGGATTCGGAGGCCGAATTGCTCGCCCGGCCCAATACCCAGCAGATGCTCCAGTACGGCATCCGCTACCGCGCCGGCGCGCTCTTGAACAAGGATCAGGTCAATCACGACCGCTTCGCCCTTCAGTTCACGCGGCACGGCGGGCCGGTTTCCAGGGAGCATCTGAAGCGGGCCGAGATCGTCATGCCCCATATCGCCAAGGCGCTGAACATCAGCCGGCCCATGGCGCAGCTATCGCAACGCTATCGCTCGGTCGCCGACTGCATCGATCTCCTGGTGGTGGGCATCTGCATCCTGAACGCCAGCGGCACGGTGGTTCTCGCCAACCGCGAATTCCAGCGCCAGTTGGAAAGCTACCGGCTGTTCCGCAAGGATCCGGCCGGCCGCCTGATCATGACCTCGGAGGGCGGGCACAATTCGTTCAACGAAATGCGCGGCGAACTGTCGAATCATGGACGGTTCGGAGCGCGGCCGAGGAAAGAAGCGATCGTTTCCGATGTCGAGGGCAAGCCGCATACGCTTTGCATAGAGGTGGCGCCGCTGAACTCGGCCGACGAATTCGGCGAGCCCAGTTTGCGCGGCCACATCGTCTACAGCATGGACACCGGCAACTTTTA
>JBGTLX010000009.1:0-2399 GCA_041743855.1 Rhizobiaceae bacterium
ACCTATATCGAGGCCTGCGCCTTTGCCGGGTCCGAGCCTGCCCATGTGGAACTCAATGGCGACGGCACGGTGACGTTGCTGATCGGAACGCAGACTAACGGGCAGGGCCACGCCACCGCCTACGCCCAGTTCATCGCCGAAAAGCTCAATATCGACATCGCTCAGGTCAAGACGCATCAGGGTGACACCGACCGGCTGGCAAAGGGCGGCGGCACCGGCGGCTCGCGCTCGATCCCGCTGGGCGGGGTTTCGGCTGCTCGCGCCGGCGAGGAACTGGCCGAGAAAATCCGCAAGATCGCGGCCGACGAACTCGAGGCGTCGGCCGCCGATATCGAGTTGGAGGATGGTTCGGCCCGCATCGTCGGAACCGATCGCGCGATCACCTTCGCCGCGGTCGCCAAGGCGGCGAAGCAGCCGGACGATCTGCGCGGCTTCGGCGAGTTCGTGCAGGAGGAGGCGACCTATCCGAACGGCACCCATATCTGCGAGGTCGAGATCGATCCGGATACCGGGGAGACGGAAATCATGCGCTACACCATCGTCGACGATTTCGGCGCGACGGTGAACCCGATCCTGCTGGCCGGCCAGATCCATGGCGGCGTGGTGCAGGGGCTGGGGCAGGCGCTGCGGGAAGACACCGTCTATGGCGACGATGCGCAGCTCCTGACCGCGAGTTTTATGGACTACGCCATGCCGCGCGCCGAGGATTTTCCGTTTTTCCACTTCGAAACCCGCAATGTGCCGTCGACTACCAATGCGCTCGGCATCAAGGGCGCGGGCGAGGCGGGTACGATCGGGGCGGCGCCGTCGGCCATCAACGCGGTCACCGACGCGCTCTACCGGGCCTACGGGATAAAGCACATCGACATGCCCGCATCGCCGGCGCGCATCTGGTCGGCGGTCAGGGCGGCTACGGCGCGGTGAGGCCGCCTGAAGCACCCGTTGCCTACAATCCACTTCTCGGCATCGCCTTCAAGATCGCCTCGGTCACCATCTTCGTGGGCATGTCGTCCTGCATCAAGGCGGCAGGCCAACTGCCCGCCGGACAGATCGTCTTTTTCCGCTCGTTTTTCGCGATCTTTCCGGTGCTTGTTTTTCTCGCCTGGCGCCGCGAACTCGCGGGATCGCTGAAAACTTCCCACCCCTTCGGCCATGTAGCGCGCGGCGTCGTCGGCGTGTCATCGATGGCGCTTACCTTCTTCGGGCTGACCCGGCTGCCACTGCCGGAGGCAATCACCATCAACTACGCGCAGCCGCTGCTGGTCGTGGTGTTCAGCGCCTTGTTCCTTGGCGAAGTGATCCGCGTCTATCGCTGGAGCGCGGTGGCGGTTGGGCTGATCGGCGTCTTGATCGTCGCGGCCCCCAGCCTGACCCTTTTCGGATCGGGCGCGACCCTGGACAATCAGCAACTGATCGGCGTGCTGGCGGCGCTGGGCGGCGCCTCGATCTCCGCTGTCACGATGCTGCTTGTGCGAAGGCTGGTGCGCACCGAAAGGACGCCCACCATCGTCCTGTGGTTCTCGCTGACGGCGAGTGCGGCCGCGCTGTTGTCGATTCCGTTCGGCTGGGAGCCGATAACTGGGATGCAGGCGCTGTTCCTGGTTTCGGCCGGCGTTTGCGGGGGCGTCGCCCAGATCTTCATGACGGAAGCCTATCGCCATGCCGAAGCCTCGACGGTCGCGCCGTTCGAATACACGTCTCTGATCCTGGCGATTGCAGTCGGCTATCTCGTTTTCGGCGACATGCCGACCATTTACATGCTGGTCGGCGGCTCAATCGTCATCGGCGCCGGCATCTTCATCGTCTGGCGCGAGCAGCGGCTCGGCCTGAAGCGCGAAGCCGCCAAGAAGGCCACGCCGCCGCAGTAGTTCAGGCTACCCTGAGCGCGCGTCCGCTGCTTGCTGGAGCGCGCGCGCCGTCGCCTCGTCGGCAGCGAAGAAGGATTCAACCGCGAGTTCCGACAGCGTCACGTCGAGCGGCGTGCCGAAAACGGTGATGGTGCTGATGAAGGACAGCACCTCGCTGCCCATCCTCAAACGAAGCGGATGCGCGATCGCGGAAAAATCCGGGTGGGATGGCATGTGGGTCCGGGGTCCGGCCGGGTAGCCCAAAAGTTCCTTTTCAAGCTCGACGAGCACGGGATCGGCCACGGCGTCGTTTTGGCGTTTCAACCGGGCGATCAGATGCCCGCACCATTCGTTCAGATTGACGATCCGGGGCGCAAGCCCGGCCGGATGCAGGCTGAGCCGCAGCACGTTGACCGGCGGCGTCAGCAGCGAGGCATCCGCGATGCCTTCCAAAAACGGCGCGATCGCCGCATTGGCCTCGATCAGGTTCCAGTGCCGATCGACCGCGAGCGCGGGATTGGGCTCGTGGCCCTTCAGCACCAGCCGAACCGC
>JBGTLX010000010.1:0-9086 GCA_041743855.1 Rhizobiaceae bacterium
ACGGCGGTGGTCACTTCGGCGATGTTGCGCACCTGGCCTGTCAGGTTGGTGGCCATGGCGTTGACGTTGTCGGTCAGATCCTTCCACGTGCCGGCGACGCCCTTCACGCGGGCCTGGCCGCCAAGCTTCCCTTCGGTCCCGACCTCGCGCGCCACGCGCGTCACTTCGGAGGCGAATGACGCGAGCTGACCGACCATGGTGTTGACGATCTTGCCGATGCGCAGGAATTCGCCGCGCAACGGGCGCCCGTCGATCTCGACCATCATCGTCTGCGACAGGTCGCCCTTGGCGACCGCGCCGATAACGCGCGCGACTTCCGCCGTCGGCTGCACCATGTCCTCGATCAGATCATTGACCGAACGAACGGAGGATTCCCAGGAGCCGGTGGCGTTGCGGACATGGCCGCGTTCGCCGATGCGTCCGTCCTTGCCGACCACCCGGCTCAGCCGCTCGAATTCGCGCGCAAGTTGGTCGTTAACTTCCACAATATCGTTGAATGTGTCGGCAATTTCCGAATCGAGTCCGTCATAGCTGTTTAAAAGACGGACGGAAAAATCGCCTTTTCTGAAGGCTCGGAGCGCGGTCAGTATTTGACGGCGGTCAAGTTGTTCCCTTGGAATTTCGATGTTCACGAAATTCTCCCCCCAATTTCATACAACTTGAAAAAACCATGAAGAATGCGGCTGCCCGTGTTCCCCATTGCGTCACCCCCGCGACCGCGGAAAGCCGCAAAACGGCTCCCGCCAAGCGCCAAAACGTCCTGCCCCGCGCTTTTGTTCCATGATTCGATACATTTTTCTCGTCTCGTCAAATCGATGCGGTGGCGGTTGTCGAATCTTCGATCCGATTCTAAGAAGAAAGGCTAGGGGTCGAAATGCATTCAAAGCTTTTCCTTGATGTCCGCCCGGGTATGTCATGAGGACTGATCTGGTCGAAATGGTGGAGACGTCGTTCAGCTCGGTCTGGTCGCTGGAGTTGCTGCTCGTGCTTTGCCGCGACCCCAAGCGCAACTGGACACCCGAACAACTGGTCGACGAACTGAGAAGCAGCGAACTTGTCGTCACGCAAAGCATCGACGGGCTGCTCGCGGCGGGGCTTGCGCTCTCGGAGGCTGGCGGAACCGTGCGCTACGGACCGGCATCGCAGCAGCAGAATGAACTGGTCAGGGACCTGCAGGCCGAGTATCGGGCCAAACCGGCGGCCATCCGCCGGCTCATCGTCCGCAGTCCAGACGAAAAACTCAGATCTTTCGCCAACGCGTTCAACCTGAAGAAGAGTTGACTGTCATGGAGACGCTCAAGATCGCCATCTATTTGCTCTGTCTGCTGACCAGCGGGGCTTGTGCCTATCTGCTCCTGCGCGGTTTCCGGAAAAGCGGCGAGCGCCTGCTGTTCTGGAGCGGCCTCTGCTTCGGCTTCCTCGCGGCCAACAGCTTCGCGGTCATCCTCGACATTCTGGTTTTCCCCGAGCTCGATCTTCAAATGGTGCGCCATGCCGCCTCGCTGGCGGCGGTTGGGACGCTGCTTGTCGGCCTCGTCTGGGAATCGGAGTAGGGCAATGTTCGATTTCGTTTCCGGGCTGATCACGATGGGGTTCATCGTCTCGGGCGTGTTCTTCCTGCGCTATTGGACCAGGACCCGCGACGCCTTGTTTGCGGCATTCGCCGTAGCATTCTGGATGCTCGCCGCCAATCAGGCGCTGCTGGTCGTCGCCCGGGATACGCTTGAGGAGCGCAGCTGGCTCTACCTTCTCCGGCTCGGAGCTTTCGTGCTGATCTTGGTCGCAGTTGCCGCAAAGAACCGTCGATACTGACCGACGGCGCCAGGGCCGAGCGCAAGGCAGTCATCGGAAGGCGAGGTCTGGCGGCCTGATCGTCGGCCATTCAAGACGGATTTCCACGAGTTGATTGACCATGCACGCGCCACCCTGGTGGTCGCCGGCGCATGCAGGCATAAACTCGGATGCGGTTGCCTCGCCGCCGCAACGCCGCTACCGTTCGGGTCTTCCGCAATCAATTTTTTCCCAAAAAAATGCAAACCAGAACCGAATTTCCCAACACGATCCGTGTCATCGAGCACGCGCTCATCCCGCTTTCCGACGGTGTCACCCTGTCCGCGATGATCTGGCTGCCGGAGGATGCGGAAGCCAATCCCGTCCCGGCCATCCTAGAATATCTGCCTTACCGCAAGCGCGATGGAACGACGGAGCGCGACGCGCTGAACCACCCCTATTTCGCGGGTCACGGCTACGGCTCGGTGCGGGTGGACATGCGCGGCTCCGGCGATTCGGAAGGAGTGCTGAAGGGCGAGTATCTGAAGCAGGAGCAGGACGACGCCCTTGAGGTGCTCGCCTGGATCGCCGCGCAGCCCTGGTGCACCGGCTCGATCGGCATGATCGGCATCTCCTGGGGCGGCTTCAATGGCCTGCAGATCGCAGCCAGACGGCCGCCGGAGCTGAAAGCGGTTATCTCGCTGTGCTCCACCGACGACCGCTATGCCGACGACGTGCATTTCATGGGCGGATGCCTGCTCGTCGACAAGCTCGCCTGGGGTTCGACCATGTTTGCCATCAACGCCACGCCGCCGGACCCGGCGCTGGTCGGCGACAGATGGCGAAACATGTGGATGGATCGGCTGGAAGGCTCCGGCTTCTGGCTCGAAGAGTGGCACCGGCGCCAGCGCCGCGACGATTTCTACAAGCACGGCTCGATCGCCGAGGACTATTCCGCAATCCAGTGCCCGGTCTATCTGGTCGGCGGCTGGGCGGACGGCTACAGCAACGCGATCTTCCGCATGCTCGCCAATCTGCAGTGCCCGCGAAAGGGTTTGGTCGGGCCATGGGCGCACAAATATCCGAATTTCGCGCTGCCGGGGCCGCAGATCGGTTTTCTCCAGGAAAGCCTGCGCTGGTGGGACAAATGGCTGAAGGGCATCGAGACCGGAATCATGGACGAGCCGATGGTCAGGGCCTGGGTCAATGATTCGGTCCGGCCAAAACCATTCAACGCGGAAAAGCCAGGCCGCTGGGTGGCGGAAGAAAACTGGCCCAGCCCGCCTTTCGAACCGTCCGCCTGGCCGCTCGGGCCGGGAACGCTTGAACAGCCGGGCGTCCGGCCCGCGGAAATTCCGCTGACGATCTGCTCGCCGCAGACCGTGGGCGTCGCGGCAGGCAAATGGTGCCCCTATGGCCTCGACGCGGACCAGCCCGGCGATCAGCGCGAGGAAGCCGGCGGCTCGCTGGTCTTCGATACGGAAATTCTTGGCGAACCGATGGAGCTCCTCGGCGCGCCGGTGCTTCATCTCGACGTGGCGTCGGACCGGCCGAACGCCTTCGTGGCCGCGACCCTTTCGGAGGTGCTGCCGGACGGGTCGGCAACGCGGCTGACCTACGGCATCCTGAACCTGACGCATCGGAACGGTCACGAGGATCTGAAGCCGCTCGAGCCGGGCAAGCGCTACACTGTGCGGATCCGGATGAATGAATGCGGGCAGCGGATCGGGCACGGCAGCCGGCTGCGGCTCGCCATCTCCACGGCCTATTGGCCGATCGTCTGGCCGTCGCCCGAGCCGGTGACGCTGACTGTCGCAACTGGCGCGAGTTCGCTGGAGCTGCCGGTCCGTCCGCAGCGTCCAGAGGACGATCGGCTGCGGCCTTTCGAGCCCGCGGAAAACGCGCCGGCACTGAGGAGTTCGCCGGCGCGGCCAGGCGAGGCAAGGATAGAGACGCGAAAGAACCTGCGGACGGGCACGGTTGAAACCGAGCGATTTCAGGATGACGGCCTGACCCGGATCGAGGATTTCGACTGGCAATACGGAGCGAGCGCGCGCCGGCTCTACACAGTCCATCCCGACGATCCACTGTCGGCGGAAGCGAATATCCGGTGGCGCAAGGAATTTTCGCGAGACGGTTTTCGCGTCTCCGTCGATGCCCGCACGCAGATGCGGGTCACCAGGGACGAGTTCCTGATCGACGGGCAACTCGAGGCCTATGAGGGCGAGAAGCGCGTCTTCTCGCGCAACTGGACCTGCCGCATTCCGCGCGATCACGTCTGACGCGCGGTCGTTGCCAAGCGCCGTATTCTGGGTCATCGTGAGTGGCGAGGCGAACGGATTAAGAAACCAAGGGAGGGTTCTTATGGCCAGTGAGTTGCGTTTTACCAGGCGGCATGTCCTGGGAACCATGGCGGCGGCCGGTCTGACGGCCGGGCTCTATCCAAGGATCGTCGTGTCGCAGGACGGCAAGATCCTGCGGCTCCGCTCCTACAGCGACATCCAGAACCTCGATCCGGCCTATCGCAAGGCGGCGCCGGAAGACGATATCATGCGCAACATCTTCGTCGGCCTGGCCGGCATGAAGGCCGGCGACGAATGGGCCTGGGAACTCGACGGCGCATCCAGGCTCGAACAGGTCGACGACACCCATATCGCCTTCACGCTCCGCGACGGCCTGATGTGGAGCGACGGTTTCGGCCCGGTCACGGCCGACGACGCAAAGTTCTCGTTCGAACGGATGGTCGATCCGAAGACGGAATCGCCCTATGCGGGCGACTGGGCCGCGCTCGATCATGTCGAGGTCACCGACGAAAAATCAGGCGTGATCGTGCTCAAGGAGCCGTTCCCGCCGCTGTGGAATGTCGGCATGGTTTTTGGCTCCGGCAAGATCGTGTCGAGGAAGGCGCTCGAGGCGTCCGGCGGCAGGTTCGACACCAAGCCGCCGGCGCAGTGCGGCCGCTATTTCCTGAAGGAGTGGCTGCCCAAGCAGCGCGTCGTCATCGCAAGAAACCCGGAATGGCCGGGCGACAAGCCGGAGTGGGACGAGATCCACGTCATTCCGATCGAGGACGAGAAGGTGGCCGAACTGGCGTTCGAGGCGGGCGACCTCGACTACACCTGGGTCGCCGTCAGTTCCATTCCGCGTTACCGCGAAACGCCGCCGAAAAACGGCGCGGTGGTCGTGAAACCCTCGCTCGCCTATGTCTGGCTCGGCATGAACCAGGAGGCGGCGCCCTTCGACAATCCCGACGTGCGCCGCGCCGTCCAGCATGCGATCGATGTCCCCGTGGTTCTCGACGCAGCTTACTTCGGCGCAGCCGAGCCGGCGACCGGCGTGGTCGCTCCCGGTCTTCCCGGCCATCGCGAGAAGGTGCTCTACGGCTACGATCCGGACAAGGCGCGCGAGCTTCTCGCGAAAGCAGGGATGGCCGATGGCTTCGAATGCACCCTCGATATCCTCAACAAGGCGGAACGGGTGAGCGCCGCTCAGGCGGTCCAGGCGCTGCTGGCCGATGTCGGCATCACGGTCACCATCCAGCAGCATGATTCCGGCACCTACTGGAGCCTCGGCGACCAGAAGGCCGGGGACGCCTGGAAGAAGATACAGCTTCACATCGGCCGTTTTTCCATGCAGCCCGATCCGAGCTTCGCGACCGAATGGTTCACGCCGGCCCAGATCGGCGTCTGGAACTGGGAGCGCTGGAACAGCTCCGAATTCGGCGAGATGGAGAAAGCGGCGAAACTCGAGCTCGATCCCCAGAAACGCAACGACATGTATGTCAAAATGCAGGATTTGATGGAGGAATCCGGGTCCTATGTGTTCCTGACGCACGAGGCCGTGGGCGTGGCGCACAGGCAGGGACTCGAGCCGGCCGTGATGCCGAACGGCACGCCGATCTTCCACCAGTTCAAGAGCGTTTGAGAGCGCCGTCAGCATCTCCGTCCGGCCGGCAACCGGCCGGACGAGGTGAAGGGAGACCGGTGAGTTGCTTGCATATGCGGTGAAGCGCGTTGGCCTCGCCGTCGTGATCACGGCGCTTGCGCTGATCCTGCTGATCAGCACGATCCAGTTGATTCCCGGCGACCCGGCTGCCGTTCTGCTGGGGCCGCTCGCCACGCCGGAACTGCGCGAATCCTTCCGTGTCGAAATGGGCCTGGATCAGCCTGTCCTGATCCAGATCGCGCGCTTCTTCGGCCGCGCGGTCACCGGCGACCTTGGCACCGATGTCCTCACCCATCGCTCGGTCCTCGTCACCGTCGGCGAACAGATGCCGTTCACGCTTGCCCTGATTGCGGCAGGGATCGGCTGGGCCGCCCTGCTCGGCATTCCGCTCGGCTGTCTCGCCGCCATCAGGCGGGGAACCATGGCCGACCGCGTCATCGCGGTGCTGTCAGTCAGCATGATCGCGGTTCCGTCCTTCGTCATCGCAATCTACAGCCTGCTGTTCTTCGCCGTGCGCCTCGGCTGGTTTCCGACGATCGGCGCCGGCGATCCCGGCGATCTCGGCGACCAGTTCCACCATCTGGTCCTGCCGTCGCTCGCCGTCGGGCTGGGCTGGGTCGGCTATCTCGCGCGCATGGTGCGGGCCTCGATGCTGGAAGTCCTGACCGAGAACCACATCCGCATGGCCCGCGCCTTCGGACTGCGCGAGCGGACCATCACCTTCCGTTACGCGCTGAAGCTCGCGATCATCCCGACGGTGGTGCTGCTCGGCATCGGCGTCGGCCACATGATCTCCGGCGCGGTTTTCGCCGAGATCGTCTTTGCCCGGCCGGGCGTCGGCCGCCTCATGTACGACGCCGTGATCACGCGCAATTACCCGCTCGTTATCGGCGGCGTGATGATCACGACCGCCTTCTATGTCTTCTGCACTCTTGTCGCCGATCTCGTCGCGGCATGGCTCGACCCACGTGTCCGCTCCTCTCTCTGAAGCCGTCAAGGTGGATCCGGTCCGCGCCAAGCCCGGGCAGCGCGGCGGGTTTTTGCGGCTGGTTTCCGATCCGATGGGAGCGCTCGGCATCGCGCTCGTGCTCGCCGTCGTCTTCGGAGCCGTTTTCGCTGACATGCTCACCTCCTACAATCCAACCAGGATGGCGCTGCGCGACCGCTTCCTGCCGCCCAGCGCCGCGCATCTTCTCGGCACCGACCAGCTTGGCCGCGACCTCTTTACGCGGGTCCTGCACGGCGCGCGGATCGCCTTGGCGGTCGCCTTGATCGCCACCAGCCTGTCGTTCGCCGGCGGGCTGATTTTCGGCATGATCGCCGGCTATGGTCCGCGCTGGCTCGACGCATTCCTGCTGCTCGTTTTCGACGCGCTCCGCTCGTTTCCCACAGTCATTCTGGCGCTGGCCCTGGTGACGCTTGCCGGCCCGAGCCTGTCGGCGGTGGTTCTGGTCGTGGTGCTTGCCACCCTGCCGGGTTATGCGCGGGTGGTCCGGGCTCAGACCATGTCGCTCAGGCAAGCGGAATTCGTGCTCGCAGCGCGCGCGCTCGGCGCGCCGACCTGGCGAATTCTCGCCGTTCACATCATGCCGAACCTGATCGGGCCGCTGCTCATCCTGGCTTCGATGGACATCCCCGTCGTCATCACAATCGAGGCCGGCATGAGCTTTCTGGGGCTTGGCGTGAGGCCGCCGACGCCGTCGTGGGGCTCCATCCTGAACGACGGCTTCTCGTTCGTCCGGGAAAGCCCGTGGCCGGCGGTCGCCGGCGGCCTGCCGATCGTGCTCGCAACGCTGGGCTTCACGTTTCTCGGCGAAACCCTGCGCGACCAGTTCGACCCGCGGCTCAGGAAGGATGCGTGATGGCGGCCGACCATGTGCTGAGCGTCGAGCGCCTGTCGGTAGATTTCCGTACCGCCGCCGGCCGGCTGCATGCGCTGCGCGATGTCAGCCTCACCGTGCCGCGGGGCGAGATCGTCGGCATCGTCGGCGAATCCGGCTGCGGCAAGTCGACCCTGATCAATTCGGTGATCGGACTGTTGTCTGGCAATGCCGAAATTGCTTCCGGTCGCATCCTGTTCAACGGCGCCGACCTCCTTTCCATGCGCCCGGACGAACTCACGCGGCTGCGCGGCGACCGGATCACGGCAATTTTCCAGGACCCGATGACCGCCCTCAATCCGGTGCTCTCGATCGGGACGCAGATGACCGAAATCCAGTATCGGTCCGGGCTCAGCCGGGAGGCCAAGCGCGCCCGCGCCGTGGAATTTTTGGAGAAGGTCAGGATGCCCGACCCGGAACGGCGGCTTGGCCAGTATCCGCATCAATTCTCGGGCGGAATGCGGCAGCGGATTTGCATCGCCATGGCGCTGCTGCCCGAACCCAACCTGCTGATCGCCGACGAGCCGACGACCGCGCTGGACGCCACGCTGGAGGTTCAGGTGATCCGGCTGTTGAAAGACCTGCAGCGCGAGGTGGGCTGCTCCATCCTGTTCATCTCGCATCATCTCGGCGTGGTGGCGGAGCTCTGTGACCGGGTGGCGATCATGTATGCCGGCGAGGCCGTCGAGCGCGGCACGGTGCGCGAGATATTTCACGACGCGCGCCACCCCTACACCCGCAAGCTGCTCGAATGCGATCCGGCCCGCATAGCGCAAGCGACGCGCAATCTGCCGACGATTCCGGGCGACCTGCCGGACCTGATCGATGTTCCGACGGGCTGCATCTTCAGGCCCCGCTGCCCGGAGCGGTTCGAGCGCTGCATCGAAAAGCCTGAACCGCACCGGCTGGGCGGCGATCATCTCGCCGCATGCCACAAGGCCGAGCAGTTCGAACCGGTATGACCGCGCTGCTCGAAGTCGAGGATCTGACCATCCGCTTTCCGGTCGGGAGCAGGGCTACAGCTGCGTTTACCGGTGCGCCCGCCTGGATCGAGGCGGTGGCGGGCGTCTCGTTCTCGGTCCAGCCGGGCGAGACTTACGCGCTGGTTGGCGAGTCCGGCTCGGGCAAGACCAGTCTGGCGCGCGGCATCGTCGGGCTGGTTCCCGTCCACTCCGGGACAATCGGCTTCGACGGCCACAAGATCTCGCGCCTCACCGAAAAGGCGCTGCTGCCGGTCCGCCGCGAAATCGGCATGATCTTCCAGGATCCGGGCGGTTCGCTGAGCCCGCGCCTCACCGTCCGCTCCATCCTGGCAGAACCGTTCCGGGTCCACTGCCGCCGCGGCGATGTCGATATCGACGCCGAAGTGACGCGATTGCTCGATGATGTCGGACTGCCGGCATCGTTCCTGTCGCGCTATCCGCATCAGCTCTCCGGCGGCCAGGCGCGCCGCATCGGGGTGGCGCGGGCGCTGGCGCTGCGGCCCAAGCT
>JBGTLX010000011.1:0-3913 GCA_041743855.1 Rhizobiaceae bacterium
GATCTGGCGGCCGGCGGCGCGCAGGTCCGGAACTTCCGCTCGCCGGCCGGCTCTCTGCGGGTCGAAAGCCCCGCCCCGCGGCCCGTTCCCGGAGCGCGCGTGCAGCGCGAGGCGCAGACATCGCTGATCGGCTCGGCCGTGTTCGAAATGCCTACCCTGCATTTTTTGAGCGCGCCCAAGAACGTCGCCAAGGATTCGACGCTGTCGAAGGATGCGCTGGAACAGAATGCCCGCCTGCTCGAGGGCGTGCTGGAGGATTTCGGCGTCAAAGGCGAGATCATTCATGTCCGGCCGGGGCCGGTTGTCACCCTCTACGAACTGGAGCCTGCGCCGGGGATAAAGTCGTCGCGCGTGATCGGGCTAGCCGACGACATCGCCCGCTCAATGAGCGCGATCGCGGCGCGCGTCGCCGTGGTGCCCGGCCGCAACGCCATCGGCATCGAATTGCCCAACGCGCGGCGCGAGACAGTCTATCTGCGCGAGATACTGGCCAGCCGCGATTTCGAAACCACCAAGGCGAAGCTGGCGCTGGCGCTGGGCAAGTCCATCAATGGCGAGGCGGTGATCGTCGACATCGCCAAGATGCCGCATGTGCTGGTCGCCGGCACCACCGGCTCGGGCAAGTCGGTGGCCATCAACACGATGATCCTGTCGCTGCTCTACCGGATGACGCCGCAGGAATGCCGGCTGATCATGATCGATCCGAAGATGCTGGAACTGTCTGTCTATGACGGCATCCCGCATCTGCTCACGCCTGTCGTAACCGATCCGAAAAAGGCCATCGTCGCGCTGAAATGGACGGTGCGCGAGATGGAGGACCGCTACCGCAAGATGTCCAAGGTCGGCGTGCGCAACATCGACGGTTTCAACGCCCGCGTGGCGCTCGCCGAAAAGAAGGGCGAACGCATTTCGCGCACCGTGCAGACCGGCTTCGACCGGCAGACCGGCGAGGCCATCTACGAGACGGAAAATCTTGACCTCGAACCGCTGCCGTTCATCGTCGTCATCATCGACGAGATGGCCGATCTGATGATGGTCGCGGGCAAGGACATCGAAGGCGCCGTGCAGCGTCTGGCGCAGATGGCGCGCGCGGCCGGCATCCATGTCATCATGGCGACGCAGCGGCCGTCGGTCGACGTCATCACCGGCACGATCAAGGCCAATTTCCCGACCCGCATCTCCTTCCAGGTCACCTCCAAGATCGACAGCCGCACCATTCTTGGCGAGCAGGGGGCCGAGCAACTGCTCGGCATGGGCGATATGCTCTACATGGCTGGCGGTGGCCGCATCCAGCGCGTTCACGGGCCCTTCGTCTCCGACGACGAGGTCGAGAAGGTGGTCGCGCATCTCAAACTGCAGGGCGTTCCTGAATATCTCGACGCCATCACCGAGGACGGCGACGAAGACGGTGACGATCAGCCGGTCGGCAAGGGCGGCGACGCATCCGGCAACAGCAATTTCGACGATTCGGACGATCCCTATGACCAGGCGGTGTCGGTGGTGCTGCGTGACGGCAAGGCGTCGACCAGCTACATCCAGCGCCGTCTGGGCATAGGCTACAACCGCGCCGCCTCCATCATCGAAAAGATGGAAAAGGAAGGCATCGTCGGACCGGCGAACCACGCTGGAAAACGCGAGATACTGGTGCCAACCGAGGACGACAAATTCTGAGGACGCGCCTTGCCGGGGGAACCTGTGAACCTTCGGGCGCGTTCACGACACTAAGCGATGTTGCCGCCTCGCCAAACTTAAGCCCAACTGGTCCGTCATGCTGGAGGCAACATGACGAACATGAGAGTGAGCATCCATCATGATCCGACCACAGAATTCGAAATTCGCCGCGACGTTCGGCCGCCTCCTGATCGGGCTGGCGCTCGGCGCGGGCGTTGTCGTCGCTGCCCCGGGTCTTATCCAGCAGGCCTATGCGGCTTCGGAATCGGCGCAGAACATCGCCGACCACTTTGCCGGCGTCTCCACGATGACCGGCGAATTCGTCCAGTTCGGCCCGCGCGGCGAGCAGACGGGAGGCAAGTTCTTCATCCAGCGGCCCGGCAAGATCCGCTTCAACTACGACAAATCATCGGGCTATCAGGTCATCTCGGACGGCAAGTCTGTGGTGATCGACAACAAGAAGCTCAACACGATCGACCTCTATCCTCTGTCGAAGACGCCGCTGAAGCTGCTTCTCGACAAGCGCATCGATCTCTCCGGCAATAAAGTCAAGAGCGTCAAGGAAGACGCCGACCTGACGACGATCCAGCTTGCCGACAAGTCGGTGTTCGGCAAGTCGACGATTACGATGATGTTCGATCCGAATTCCTACGCTCTCAAACAGTGGACGATCACGGACGCGCAGGGCAAGGACACGACGGTGATGATCTTCAACGTCCAGGAGGGCGTGAAAATCGATCAGGCGCTCTTCACCGTGGACTACAAGCGCAATCTGGAACTCAACAAGGGCAAAAGCAGCCGGAACTAAACCATCCTTTTCGGCAACTTGTTTTTGAACCACACGAATGGCAGTAACCGGGCGAGATTCTCGCCCGGAATTGTTTCATGACATTCTCGATAGCGACCTGGAACATCAATTCCGTGCGGTTGCGCATGCCCATCGTCGAACGACTGCTCGTCGAGCACGCGCCGGACATGCTCTGCTTGCAGGAGACGAAGTGTCCGGACGACTTGTTTCCGGCCGCCGCCTTCAGCAAGCTCGGCTATGAGCATATCGAAATCAGCGGCCAGAAAGGCTACCACGGCGTGGCCACAGTCTCGCGCCGGCCGATGCAGGTCGTGGAAAAGCGCCGGTTCTGCGACAATGGCGATTGCCGCCATCTGTCAGTGCGCGTGCAGGCGGCCGGCAAATCGCTTCTGGTTCATAATTTCTACGTGCCGGCGGGCGGCGATGAGCCCGACCCGGACATTAACGTCAAATTTCGGCACAAGCTGGATTTCGTCGCCGAGATGAACGCCATTCGCGCCGACCATGATGAGCAATCGGGCTCTATCCTGGTCGGCGATTTGAACATCGCGCCGCTCGAACACGATGTCTGGTCACACAAGCAACTGCTCAACGTCGTCAGCCACACGCCGGTCGAGACGGAAAGTTTCGAGGCGATGCGCAAGGCCGGAGGCTGGGTCGATCTGATGCGGCTCGGCGTCGCGCCCGACCAGAAGATCTACACCTGGTGGAGCTATCGCGCGCTGGATTGGGAGTTGTCCAATCGCGGTCGCAGGCTCGACCATGTCTGGTCGTCGGAAAATCTCGCGTCGAGCCTCGTCAACATCGAAATCCTGCGCGCGGCGCGTGGCTGGGACCGCCCGTCGGACCATGTGCCGGTGATCGCAAGGTTCGATCTGGATTGATCAGTTCGCGAAGCGCGGCGCCAACTCTTCGATGCGGCGCACCATGGCTTGAAGATCCTCGGAAATGCGCTGATGGAGAAATTGCGCCGTTTCGGGATATTCTTCCAGAATGCGGCGAAACATCGTGCGGTTGAGCCGCAGGACTTCGGCGTCGGTCTCGGCGGCTGCGCTGGTCAGGCGTCTCGTCTCGGCGATCAGCGCCATCTCGCCCAGCATGGCGCCGGCGCCGACCGTGCCGACGGTCACGCGCTCGCCGGCGACCTCGCGGTACAACGTGATACGGCCGCTGACGACGACATAGGCCGATTCGGCGTCATCGTCTTCCCGGTAAAGCTTCCTGTCCTGCGCAAGGCGGGTCGTTTCCGCGCCGAATGCGAGCAAGCGCAACTGGTCCTGGGTGAAGCCCTCGAAAAGCCTCACGACGGACAGGATGCGAATGTCGTCATCCAGCGCCATTCAGTTCCCAACGTCCTTTGAGGCGGTCCCATCCGCCCGAATCTGGTCAGGGAACCAGCTTATACCCTCCGCTTTCTGTCACAAGAATTTCCGC
>JBGTLX010000012.1:0-4049 GCA_041743855.1 Rhizobiaceae bacterium
AGCCGCTTCGTGCCGATGATCTTGCCGTCCTCGAAACCGGTCGCCGGTTCCTGGAAGCCGTTGTTGCCCATGGCCTTCAGCCGCTCGTAGGTGACGTGCTCGCCGCCGCCCGCGTTCTTGTTGTAGCCGTCCATGAAGGCGTCTTCCTCGGTCGCCCAGTCATAACCCTTGAACTGGTCGGCAACGACATTGTCGCCCATCTCGCGGAAAACCTTCTCCATGTGCTGGGCTAGGCCCGCCGCGATCATGCAGTCCGGTTTGGCGTTGCCGGGCGGGTCCATGTAACGCTCGACCAAGCGCATGCGGCGCTCGCCGTTCATCGAGGTGAGGTTCATCTCGCCGGACTCGGCTGCCGGCAGCCAGACATGGCTGGCTGCACCGATTTTCGACGGGATGATATCGACGTCGACCGAAAACAGCCCGCCGGCCTTGATCGCATCGGTGATCGCGGTGACCAGCGCGGCGCGGTCGCCGTAAGGCACGGCGTTCATCGCGTCCTTCACCATATCGGTGCGCTTCTTGTAGACGCGGTTGAACTCATGGGCATTCAACGTCGTCTTGTAGTGGTCGCACGCCCATATGTGGTGGACGCCGCCCTTCCCTTCGATCAGCAGCTTGTCGACATACGCGGCCGGGCGGCCGACATGCGCATCCGAGGGACGGACGTAGCCTTCCTGGTGGCCGCCCATGCGCACGCAGCCGCCGCCTTCGCGGCCCACATTGCCGGTCGCCAGCGCCACGTTCACCAAAGCTGCGTTGGTGCGGTAGTTGTCGTTACCCCAGATCAGACCCTTCTCGTAGGCGAACATGGTGCGCCGGCGCTTGCCTTCTTTCGGCTCGGCGATCCAGGCCGCGGACTGGCGGATCTGGTCGACGGTCAGTCCGGTGATCTGAGCTGCCTGCTCTACCGTCGTCCGATTGGCTGTCAGGGCCTTGGCGAAATCCGCGGTGGATGCGTCGATGAAGGCCTGGTCGAGCCAGCCCTTGTCGGCGATCTCGGTCAGCCAGGCGTTGAAGAGCACCATGTCCGTGCCGGAGTTGATGGCAAGGTGCATGACGTTTTCCGGCCCTGCTTCAGCCTCGCTGGAATTCACCGAGACGGTCCGTCGAGGATCGACGAAGATAATGCGGGCGCTTGCATGCGGCTCGTCGGGGAGTTGCTCCTGTTTCTTCTGCAGGGAGGCGCCGCGCAGGTTTGGCACCCAATGATTGAGGAAGTAGTTGGTCTGGCACTCCAGCGGATTGTTGCCGACCGAAACGATCGTGTCGGCCAGTTCGGCATCCTCGTAGCAATTGTTCAACTCGCCGACGCCCATGTCGCGTGTGGCGTGGACTTCCGAATTGTAGGCCGGCCGGTTGTGGATCCGGATGTTCTTCACCTTCATCGAGCCGAAATAGAGTTTGCCGGTGCCCCACGTGTTTTCGTAACCGCCGGCCGAGCCGCCATGGTCGAACACCGAGACGAAAAGCCCGTCCTCGCCCTGCTCCTTGACGACGGCTGCCGTCACGCGCGCCACGAGATCGAGCGCGTCGTCCCACGAGGTCGGCTGCATCTGGCCATAGCGCCAGACCATTGGGTCGGTCAGGCGCTGCTGCTGCGAGCCGCGCGCTGTCGAATAGCGCAGTTCGCCCATGCGCGCGCCGCGAACCGAGCCGAGGCCGGAATTCACCTCGCACTCATGGTCCGGCTTGATGACGATGTGCACGTCCTGGCCGTCCTGTTTGACGATGTTATACATCGCCGGCGAATACCAGGCGGCGGTATCGGCCGGCTGCTGTTCGGCGAGATTCACGCCGAAGGCATTGGCGGCGGCGTCGGTTCCGCCCTGCTTGTTCGTCGGCCAGCTGTAGGCGTGATAGCCGCAGCCCACGATGCAATAATGGCAGGTGACGTTGTGCTTCTTGGCGTCCGCCGGAATGATCGGCAGGCGGTCGATGTGACGTTTGTAAGCCATGATCCGATCCTCCTTTATGCGAGCACGTTTGAAAGGCGGCCGTAGAGCAACTCGTCCAGCCCCTCGGCGTAAATGTCGCCCTTGTCGTCGATCCGCAGGGCATACTGAGGCAGGTTCGATGTGGACTGACCCCAGATCTGTTGGCCGCCGGCGTCCGCGTCGAAGCGCGAATAATGTCCCGGGCAATTGAAGGTATGGTCGTCGGCGCTGTAGTTCAGCGGAAACCCCTTGTGCGGGCAGATGGTGGAGAAGCCGACGATGTCGCCGTCCGGGCCTGCCCCGCCCTCGACGCGGGCGCCGAGTTTCAGGAGGACGCCCGGCGCGCTGTCGTCCGGATAACCAACGTCGAACGGCTCGTTGGGTTTGAGATCGGAGACATTGGCGAGCCTGTTGACCGGATACTCGACCAACGCCAGACCGGGCGCGGCTTTTGCAGGCGTCGCCGGCAAGGATACCGCGGCCGCCGCTCCGGCTGCGGCAAAAGCGCTGCCCCTCAAGAATTGACGGCGGCCGACATCGACCAGTTTGCTGCACCGTTCCATTGTGTTCCTCCCACTTGGCGTGATGACGTCGCCAAATGCAAAGCAACGAGCGTGCCAGCCGAACAAGGGATTGATTGGATTGGGAAACATGGATTATTTCAGATGCGACGCCGCATCCGAGGTTCGGAAATCCGAACATGCTGCAGTGCCGTGGGTTCAGGATTCCGAACGTGTCTGCTCGGCCAGCCCAAACCGTGTCATCTTCTCCCACAGCGTCGTTCGCGAGACGCCAAGCAGGCCCGCGGCTTTGGCGATCTGCCCCCCGGTCTGCTCCAGGGCCCGCTCGATCTGGCGGCGCTCCGCCGCATCCCTCACCTCCGCAAGCGGCACGAATCCCAGGCCTCCAGAGTTTGTCGCATGCTCGGGAAAGAGGTCGCCGGGCATGATCCACTCGGCTGTTGCGAGCGCCACGGCACGGTCGACGCGGTTGCGAAGTTCGCGGACATTGCCGGGCCAGGCATAGGCAAGCGCTGCCTCCTCGGCAAGCGCGCTGAAACCCCTGATACGCCGGTCCGAGCGGCTGATCGCATTTTCCAGGAATCTGTCGAGGAGCCATGCGATGTCCTCGGGCCGTTGCCGCAACGGCGGAATCTCGACCGGCAGCACCGCGAGCCGGAAATAGAGGTCTTCGCGAAAGCCGCTCGAACCGCCGCGAACCGCCAGGTCGCGGTGTGTCGCCGCCACGATACGCGCCCGGAATGGAACCGCCGTTTCGCCGCCGACGCGCATCAGGCTCCCGGCCTCGATCAGGCGCAAAAGCTTCGCCTGAAGGCCAAGCGGCATCTCGCCGATCTCGTCGAGGAAGAGCGTGCCCTTGCCCGCGCGCTCGGCGTAACCGAGATGGCGCTGTTGCGCGCCGGTGAAAGCGCCCTTCTCGTGGCCGAAGATTTCGCTTTCCAAGAGTTCTGCTGGGATGGCGGCGCAATTCACCGCGGTAAAGGGCTCGGCCCCCCGGTTCGATATCTGATGCAGCAGTCTTGCCGCCACTTCCTTGCCCGACCCGGTTTCCCCCGTGATCAAAACGGGCAGATCATGGCCGGCATAACGATGGATCAGGTCTTCGGCATGCTGGATCGCAGGAGATTCGCCGAGATAGTAGCCCTTGAGCCTAACGCCCGTGCTGGTCGTGCGTCGGCCGGATTCGATGCGCTTCAGAAATTCGTCCATCTCGAACGGCTTGGTCATGAAGTCGACAGCGCCCGAACGCATGAGCCGCACGGCCTGGTCGACCTCACCGTAACCCGTGACGAACAGGAAGGGCGGCGCGTTGGGCTGGCGGGCAAGTTCGTTGAAGACGGTTTCGCCCGACACGTCAGGAAGCCGAATGTCGCAGATGACGAGGTCGAGCGCATGGGCGGATGCGGGAATGGCGCCGATCGCGGCGCGGCCCGACTGCCACCATGTCACCTGCCAGCCTTCAAGCTCGAGCCGCTGGACGATCGAACCGCCCATGACGGGATCGTCCTCCACAAGCCCTATCCTTGCGCGGTCATGCAGCATCGGCCTTGGCTTCCTCCCGGTCGAACGGGATTTGAAGCGTCACCGCCGTCCC
>JBGTLX010000013.1:0-5713 GCA_041743855.1 Rhizobiaceae bacterium
CGGCTGACCGGTGAACGACCGCGTCTCGCCCCTCCGCACGGCTTCAAAGATCGGGGCGTTGAACTCCCACACCTCGGGCCAGACCGCCTGATGAGCCTGCCCCAGCCCCTGCGGGTGCTTGTCGCCGCAGGTGACCACGAAAGCGTCGTTGTAGATCTGGATAAGATCCGGTCCCCACAGCACGATCATGGCGACTGGCGAGGCCAGAATCAGATCGACGACGGTCTTGAGGCTGTGCGGCCAGCTGGAAATCGGCCCGAGCGGAGTCTCGGACCAGTCGCGCGCTCGGATGAGCGCACCGATATCGCCGCCGTCTCGAAATGCCTCTGAGGACATTTCCGGGAAATTTACAGACATTTCGCTCCTGACCCGATCATGCATAGGCCGTGTCCCGGATGCTGACGAGTCAAATTGCAATCTGGTAGCAATACACAATCCTCGGGCGGCTCGCCGGCGCAACCCCGCCTCGAAACGGCCGGTCTGCCGAGAGCGCCTTGCATGAGCCCTGTCTGTCATAGCGGCGATCACATTGAAGTGAAAATCCGATAAGCGTGTAACGAACCCAGCGTCTCGGCGAAGTCCTTTGATAGGCAGTGGTATCAAAGCCAGGAAGCATCGACGCCGCTTAGCCCGACCGGAACATTCGACGTCCGTCCGTCAGCCAGGATCGGACTTCCAAACGGAATTTGGGTGCCTACCATGAAGAGACCTCACGCCGAGAATTGGGATCTAGCCCTCTCTCATCCTTCCCCCCAAGCCGCGACCAGCAGCGGTCAACAACGGAGTACCGAAATGCAACGCATCCTTATGGCAATCGCGATTACCGGCGCCTTCTCCCTCCCGGCGTTCGCGCAGTCCCAGATGTCGTCCACGGACGACATGAGCTGTGCGGATTTCACCGCCATGGATTCCGCTGGACAGATGGAAGCAATGAATTCCATTGAGGAAGGCCAGATGGCTTCGGACGACGCCATGGCATCCGACGACGCGATGGCTTCCGATGACGCGATGGCTTCCGATGACGCGATGGCTTCCGATGACGCCATGGCTTCGGACGACGCTATGGAGTCCGACGACGCGATGGCCTCGGACGACATGAGCGCGATGATGGCGAACGTCGCGGGCGCCTGCCTGGAAAACCCGGACATGATGGTCGAGGACGCCATGCAAGCGGCGATGGACAACTAGGCCAGCCCTGCGTCGAGATGCGAAGGGGCGTCTCGGCGTTCCTTCGCATCGCTAGGGATGCAGTCCGCCGCACGCGCGATACCCGGATCAAGTTTGAGGCTTCTCAAGGCAATCGCGTGCGTCTGCCCGCCGTAGTCAAGACCATGGCGGCGAGCTATCGAAAGCCTGGGTTCACAGCCCTCAGGCGCTGCGGATTTGGAACAATAGTCCAAAGGCCCAGGCGTTTGTGGCGGCCGGCAAAAGCCGGATCGTGCTTCGGCGCGATTCAGCGGCCATAAATTATCAGGCAGGGCCATGACAAGCATCGATACCAATGCGACCGTTTCGCAAGAAAACAAGATCGGCGGCGGCGATCTCGTTTATCGACATCGCGCATCCACCCGCGTCTGGCATTGGGTCAATGCGGTGACCCTGCTCGTCATGCTGATGAGCGGTCTGATGATCTTCAACGCCCATCCGAGGCTTTACTGGGGTCAGTACGGCGCCAATACCGACCAAGCCTGGCTCGAGATCGGCAGCCGGAACGATGCCGGTTTTCTGCGGATTGGGAACGTCAGCGTCGAAACGACGGGTTTTCTAGGGTCGTGGCAGGACGCCAACGGTCGAACGCAGAGCCGCGCCTTTCCCGGATGGGCCACGATCCCCTCGTCCTACAACCTCGCGCTGTCGCGCCGATGGCACCTCACATTCGCCTGGATCTTCGCGATCGGCATCCTGGCTTACGGCATCCGAAGCATCGCGAACGGCCATCTTCGGCGCGACCTGCTGCCGAAGCCGGGCGAACTTCGCCCAAGCCACATCTGGCGGGACATCAAGCATCACGCGAGGCTCGATTTCCCGAAGGGAGAGGCGGCGCCCAACTACAACATCCTGCAGAAATTCGCCTATCTCGGCGTCCTCATCGTGCTGATTCCGGTAATGATCCTCACCGGGCTGACGATGTCGCCCAGCATGGACGCTACCTGGCCCTGGCTCCTTGACCTCTTCGGCGGCCGCCAGTCCGCCCGATCTATACACTTCATCGCCGCGGTCCTTTTCGTCCTCTTCGTCGTGGTTCATCTGGCGATGGTCATCCTCGCGGGGCCCTTCAACGAGCTTCGCTCGATGATCACCGGCCGCTACCGTCTGCCGAAGGAGAAGACCTGATGGCGCACACAATCACCCGCCGACGTCTCCTTACGGGCGCCGGGATTGGCGGTTCGGCCATCGTCCTTTCCGGTTGCGACCGTTTGGGCGCAAGTCCGGCATTCCGGACCTTCCTGTCATCGGGCGAGTGGCTCTCCTACAAAGTCCAGCGCCTGATCGGCTCGTCGTCCCTTGCGCGTGAATTTTCTGCATCGGAGATGTCGCCAAGCTTCCGCACCAACGGCAATACGAGCGCGCGTTCCGAGGAGTATCGCCGTCACGCGGCGCAGGACTTTGCAAATTGGCGCCTCCGCATCGACGGGCTTGTCGACGCGCCGCAATCCTTCTCGCTGGCCGAGCTCGGCTCGATGCCCTCCCGAACCCAGATCACGCGCCACGATTGCGTCGAGGGTTGGAGCGCTATCGGCAAATGGACGGGCGTCCCTCTCGGCATGCTCCTCGACCAGGCGAAGCTCCGGTCCGAGGCACGATTCATCGTCTTCCATTGCGCTGACGATTTTTCCGGCACGCCCTATTACGAAAGCATCGACTTGGTCGACGCCTTCCACCCCCAGACCATCCTCGCTTACGGCATGAACGATCGCACGCTGCCGATGGGCCACGGCGCGCCGCTGCGGCTGCGCGTCGAGCGCCAACTCGGTTACAAGCACGCGAAGTTCGTGATGCGCGTCGAGGCCGTCGACAGCCTGGCCGGCATCGGTCGGGGCAGCGGCGGCTATTGGGAGGATGCGGGTTATTATGAATGGTATGCGGGAATCTAGACCATGAGAAACCTTCTCCTTTCGCTGGCGGCCTTGCCGCTTCTCGCCTCCTCGGACGCAAGTGCAGCCGACCGGAACAATCCCACGGTCATCGAGCTCTACCAGAGCCAGGGTTGCTCCTCGTGCCCGCCGGCGAACGCCAATCTCAACGCGCTCGCGGACCGCGACGACCTCCTGCCGCTCAGCTTCGCGGTCACCTATTGGGATCGGCTCGGCTGGAAGGACACCTTCGCGGACGAGCGCTACACCGACCGACAATGGGACTACGCGCGGGCCGCCGGGCGCAGGAACGTCGCGACGCCGCAGATGATCGTCAACGGAACTGGCGTCCTCATCGGCCATCGGGCGGCGGACATCACGAACGCGGTGTCGCGGTACGATCGCGGAAGCTCAGGGCCGGACATTTCCTGGTCTGCAAGCGAGGTGACGGTCGGCGGTTTGGAGGCCGGATCCGCCACGGTCTGGCTTGTTCGCTACGATACGCGCTCACTGAACGTTCCGATCGGCCGGGGCGAAAACTCCGGCCGGACGCTTCCTCACCGCAATATCGTCAAGCAGTTGACCAGGCTCGGCGATTGGAAGGGAGCCGCGACCTCCTATCCGGTTCCGGCAAGCTCCGATCGCAATCTCAAGACAGCGGTTCTCGTGCAGGCTGGACGCGGCGGCTCGATCGTCGCGGCATCTGTACAACGATGACCTGTGCCGGCGATCGGTCCATGTCGTTCGAGGATCTGCACTGCGACCGTCGCGTCTGGTCGGCGACCATCACGAGGTGGTGACCGGCGTAACAAATCTCGAGCGCCCGACGAATTCGTTCTTATGGCCGCTGCCAAGGGCCTCTCGGTCGAACGAGGCAATCGACAGTTCCGCCGGTTCGCCACGGATGGCAGCCTGGGTGATCGCGGGCGATATGCCAGCATCCGATGCGGATGTGGACAATGGAAATTCGGCCGCGCGCTGCGGCCCATCAGGGAGAACGACGACCATGAATGAACGAGGAAATGAATCGATGAAGGGACGCGTACGGGCCATGGTTCCCAGTCTTGCCCCCGCGCTCATGGCAGCACCGATCCTGGCGTTCGTCTGGCTCGCTCCGGCCGCATCGAAAGAAGAGGCTGTGGTCATCCCGCCGCCGGCACTTGACGAGGCTGGCGGCGACGGCTTGGAAACGGCGGTGTTCGCCGGCGGCTGCTTCTGGGGCGTCGAGGGCGTATTCCAGCAGGTGAAGGGCGTCGAAAACGCCGTATCCGGCTATTCCGGCGGCGCGGAGGATACAGCGCAATATCAAACCATCGGATCGGGCCGAACCGGCCATGCCGAGGCGGTCGAGATCACCTATGATCCGAAGCAGGTTACTTATGGACAGCTGCTGCAGGTCTATTTCTCTGTGGCGCACGACCCGACGCAGTTGAACCGTCAGGGGCCGGACACCGGGACGCAATACCGGTCGGCGATCTTTGCGGCAGACGACGAGCAGATGAGGATCGCCGACGCGTATATCGCCCAGCTGGACGAAGCGGGTGTCTACGGCGAGCCGATCGTAACGGCGACGGACGACCTGACGGCGTTCTACCCCGCCGAAGCCTATCACCAGGACTTCATGGCCACGAATCCGAACCATCCGTACATCGTCATCAACGATCTGCCGAAGGTCGAGAACCTGAAGCGCTTGTTTCCGGCCCTCTACCGCGAAACGCCCGTCCTTACGAGCGCCGCGAAGCGCTGATCGCCGCCGTTTCGTTAAGATGCTGGCTTCGAAGGAGTCGGCATCGGCTTGTCGCCGCGCAATCCGATGAGAAACGACTGACACTTCGATTCAAGAGGGAAGCTCGATCAATGCCAACTGCATCCGAATTGTGGAGTGCCGAATGCAACGCCGAACATTTCTTCTCTCAAGCGCAGCGCGCTTGAGCGGCGATCAACGGCGTTACTTGGAAAGCTCATCCTCTCCATCGTCCGATCCAGTCGTCGAGCGAGATGCGCCCCGGCCCCCACGCCATGATGGCGAGCGCCATTGCTGCCCAAGTCAAGTGAATCGGCCAGCCGCTCGGCACGGTGAGTTGCACGACGAGGGTCATCACCAGAAGCCCCAACGCCGACAGCCGTGTCGCGAGGCCGAGAACGAGGAAGACAGGCAGCAGGATTTCGGCCGCGCCGGCGGCGAACGCCATGACCGCGGGCGCGGGGAACGGATAGGGACCGCCGGGCAGATGCAGCTTGAACTCGGAACTGAACAGCAGCACGGCAATATCGTTCAGTTGCAGAAACCCATCCCATTTGTTGACGCCCGATCGCCAGAACGGGACCGCGAGAGCGAAGCGCAGGGCGAGTTGGGTGAGGGACGGGTGGGCGATCGCGCAAATGATGGCGTTCACCTGCCGGACGAACCCGCCGATCCCCTGTCGCCCGCCGCTGCCGTCGATCTGCCTTTCAAGAGCCATTGTCGTCAACGTCCTTGGTTGATCGCGGTAAAGGCGCCCGCCTCGACCATTCCGGCGATGTTGGCGGAAAGATCGAATTCACGGCTGTTATCGAGTGCGACAGCGGCAGCCGCGCCGAGCGTTTCGCCCTCAATGAGGCACAGCAGAAAGACCGAGCCTCCGGGCGGCAGGCGACGG
>JBGTLX010000014.1:0-8411 GCA_041743855.1 Rhizobiaceae bacterium
CTGGGCTGCGGCATGGTCCACCCCAACGTGCTGCGGCATGGCGGCCTCGACCCAGACGAGTATCAGGGCTTTGCCTGGGGCATGGGCATCGACCGCATCGCCATGCTGAAATACGGCATGCCGGATTTGCGCGCCTTCTTCGACGCCGATGTGCGTTGGCTGTCGCATTACGGTTTTCGCCCGCTCGACATGCCGACGCTGTTTGGGGGGCTGAGCAGCTAGAGAAGATGCCGACACTGCTGATTTGGAGAGGGCACAAGTTTCGCGTTTATGCGCTGGACGAGGACGAACCGCCTCACGTCCATGTCGTCAAGGACGGTAAGTCCCTGAAGGTGTGGCTGCACAGCGTAGAGGTTGCACAAAACAAAGGTTACAATGATCGCGAAGTTAGACGGTTGCTGGGCGTCGTCTCTGAGCACCGTGATGATTGGGTGGATGCGTGGAATGACTTCGTTGGCCTTTGAAACCGATGATATGCGACCGATCAAGGCATGGTGCACGTACGACGAAGTCCACGTCAGCCTTGCCGATGGGCGCTCAATCGCAACGCCCTTATGGTGGTATCCGTTCCTTGCAGCGCTGAGCCAGACTGAACGGAATAACATCGAACTGATGTATGAAGGGATCTGGTGGCGGACAGTCGACGAGGGCATATCCGTTAAGAGCATGTTTCTCGGCAAAAAGGCGCCGGGCGCGTTGCCTCCGTCGGTCGCTGCCGAATGACGGACGCTCTACACACCGGCTCCTGCCGCTGCGGCGCCGTGCGGTTCGAGGCATCCGCCGAGCCGCATCACGTCAGCTATTGCCATTGCGGCGATTGCCGGAGGGCCAGCGGCGCACCGGTCTCTGCCTTTGTCGGCTTCATGGCCGATCAGGTCCTGTTCTCCGGCAAGGCGCTGAAAATGTTCGAAAACGGCTCGGTGACGCGCAGCTTTTGCGGCGTTTGCGGCTCGCCCATCGCCTATGTCGACGAGCGGCTGCCGGAACCCATCTATTTCATGCTCGGCGCAATGGACGCGCCGGAGCAGTTCGTGCCGACGCTGCATGCCTATGTCAGCGAGCAGCTTCCCTGGCTTCACATGAACGACGGCCTGCCGCGCCTTGAGCGGACAAGCGTGCCGAGACCAGATGGACCGACCCAATGAAACTCACCCTCTCCTGGCTCAAAGACCATCTCGACACCGACGCGACACTCGAAGAAATCGTCGAGCGGCTGACCTCGATCGGGTTGGAGGTTGAATCGGTCGACGACAAATCGAGCCTGAAACCCTTCGTCATAGCGAAAGTGCTGACGGCGATTCAGCATCCCGATGCCGACCGTCTGCGAGTGCTCACAGTCGACACGGGCGGCGGCAAGTCGCCCGTGCAGGTGGTCTGCGGCGCGCCCAATGCGCGGGCCGGACTGATCGGTGCATTCGTCGCGCCCGGCGCCTACATTCCGGGCATCGATGTGACGCTCGGCGTCGGCAAGATTCGCGGCGTCGAAAGTTTTGGCATGATGTGCTCGGAGCGCGAGCTCGAACTGTCCGACGAGCATGACGGCATCATCGACCTGCCCGCCGACGCGCCGGTGGGTACGAGCTTCGCAGCCTATGCAAAACTCGACGATCCGGTAATCGAGATCAATCTGACGCCGAACCGTCCCGACGCGACAGGCGTTCATGGCATCGCCCGCGATCTCGCTGCGTCCGGCCTGGGAACGCTGAAAACGCTGGCGATTTCTCCTGTGGCGGGCATGGGCGCAACGCCGACAAAGGTGGCGCTCGATTTCAGCGACACGCCAAAACTCTGCCATGGCTTCGCGCTGCGGCTGGTGCGCGGCGTCAAAAACGGCGCGTCGCCGAAATGGCTGCAGCAAAGGCTGATCGCTATCGGGCTGCGCCCCATCAACGCGCTGGTCGACATCACCAACTACGTCACCTTCGACCGTTGCCGGCCGCTGCATGTCTTCGACGCGGCGAAGGTGGCGGGCAATCTCGTCGTGCGGCGCGCGGCGGCGGACGAAAAACTGCTGGCGCTCGACGGCCGCGAATACGCGCTGACGCCCGACATGTGCGTAATCGCTGATGATAACGGCGTAGAATCCATTGCCGGCATCATGGGCGGCGAGCGTTCGGGCTGCGACGGAAACACCACCGATGTGCTGATCGAATCGGCGCTTTGGGAGCCGCTCAACATCGCCCGCACCGGCCGGACGCTCGGCATCATCACCGATGCGCGCTACCGCTTCGAGCGCGGCGTCGATCCGGAGTTCATGGTGCCGGGGCTCGAACTTGCAACGCACATGGTTCTGGAGTTCTGCGGCGGCGAGGCATCCGTCCCCGAAGTGGTCGGCTACGCAGGCCACACACCCAAAATCGTCTCCTTCCCCATTTCCGAGGTGAAGCGGCTGACCGGCATCGAGGTTTCCAGGGCGGAAAGCCTCGACATTCTCTCCCGGCTGGGCTTCGAGGCGAACGGCTCCAGCGAAATCGTCGATGTGAAAATCCCTTCCTGGCGGCCGGACGTCGACGGTAAGGCCGATCTGGTCGAAGAAATCATGCGCATCCACGGCGTCGACAACATCGCGCCCCAGCCGCTCGGCAGCCACGACGCGGTCAACGTCAAAATCCTGACCACGGCGCAGATCCGCACCCGCGCCGCAAAGCGCGCGCTGGCCGTGCGCGGCATGATGGAGGCCATCACCTGGTCGTTCATCCCTGCAAAACACGCCGAGCTGTTCGGCGGTGGCCGGAGCGAGCTGAAGCTCGCGAACCCGATCGCCGCCGACATGTCCGACATGCGGCCGTCGCTGCTGCCGGGGCTGATCGCGGCAGCGCAACGCAACGCCGATAAGGGTTTTGGCGATGTAGCTCTGTTCGAGGTGTCGGGCGCCTATGAAGGCGACGCTCCGGACCAGCAGCGCCGGGTCGCGGCGGGCATCCGTCGCGGCACGGCCAGGCTCGAAGGGTCGGGCAGGATCTGGTCCGGCAATTCCGGCGCGGTGGGAGTCTTCGACGCCAAGGCCGACGCGCTGGCAGCGTTGGAAGCATGCGGCGCTCCGGTCGAGAAGCTCCAGATCGAGGCCGGCGGTCCCGCCTGGTATCACCCCGGCCGTTCGGGCGTGATCAAGCTCGGGCCCAAGACAGTGCTCGGGCATTTCGGCGAGTTCCATCCGAAGACGCTGGAATCGCTCGACGCATCCGGTCCGCTCTGCGGCTTTGAAGTGTTCCTCGACGCGACCCCCGAGCTGAAGGCGAAACCGACCCGCACCAAGCCCAGGCTCGACCTATCGGCTTTCCAGATGGTCAGGCGCGATTTCGCCTTCGTCGTCGACAAGGGGGTCGAAGCCGGGACCCTCACCCGAGCCGCGGCGGCCGCCGACAAGAAGCTGATTTCGGGCGTCTCCGTGTTCGATCTGTTCGAGGGGCCGTCGATCGGTCCGGATAAAAAATCGGTGGCGATCGAGGTGTCGATCCAGCCGGTCGAAAGGACCCTCACCGACGAGGATTTCGAAGCGCTCGCCGCCCGCATCGTCGACAATGTGAAGAAGCAGACCGGTGGCGTCTTGCGCGCCTGAGCGCGGCGGCCTTGATGTGGCGAGACCGCGCCACATCTAAAGGCGGCAACCTCTCGGAATTATGTATGGCCTCGACGATCCGCACCACAAGACTGCCCTCCGGCGTGGATGTGCCGGTGCTCGGCCAGGGAACCTGGAAAATGGGCGAGGACAAAAGCCTTCGCGTCGACGAAATCGCGGCGCTCAGGCTCGGCGTCGATCTCGGCATGGTTTTGATCGACACGGCCGAGATGTATGCGTCAGGGCGCGCGGAGGAGATTGTCGCCGAAGCGATCGCCGGGCGGCGCGACGAGATTTTTCTGGTCAGCAAGGTGCTGCCCTCCAACGCCTCGCGGGCCGATGTCGCGCGGGCCTGTGAGCAAAGCCTCAAGCGGCTGAAGACCGACCGCTTGGACCTTTATCTGCTGCACTGGCGCAGCGGCGTGCCGTTGGCCGAAACCGTCGCCGCCTTCGAGACGCTGAAAGCCGAAGAAAAAATCCTCGGCTGGGGCGTCAGCAATTTCGATGTGGACGACATGGACGAACTCGCTGCCGTGCACGGCGGGCAATTCGTCCAGACCAATCAGGTGCTCTACAATCTTGGCGCCCGTGGCATCGAGCATGATCTGCTGCCCAGATCCGCGAAGGACGGCGTTCCACTGATGGCCTACTCGCCGGTCGGGCAAGGCGGGTTGACCCGCGACAGGCGGCTTGCGGCAATAGCCGATCGCCACAGCGCGACGCCGGCCCAGATCGCGCTGGCCTTTGTGCTGCGGCATCCCACCGTCATCGCCATTCCGAAAGCCACCGGCGCAAGCCATGTGCGCGACAACCGCGCCGCGCTCGACATCGCCCTGACGCAGGCAGACCTTTACGAACTCGACGGCATCTTCCCGCCGCCCGCCGGAAAACAGCCGCTCGACATGCTCTGACAGGTCCGCCGTCCGGCATCTGACGCGGTCGACGGCATCTCCGCCCGGCGAGACATCCCTACCGATTGGTCTGCGCCATGGCCTCGTCGCCGTAGCGCTTGCCGGCGATGCTGTCCGGCGAGACCAGAGCGCCGATCTCAGCCACTTCGGCATCGCTCAAGGCGATGTCTGCGGCAGCGACATTGGCTTCGAGGTTGGCGATCTTGCGCGAACCGGGGATCGGCACGATGAAATCGCCCTGGTGCAGGACCCAGGCGAGAGCCAGTTGCGCCGCGGTGACGCCTTTGCCTTCGGCAAACGCGACCAGCCGCTCGACGGCGGCGAGGTTTTTGGCGATGTTGTCGGCCTCGAAACGCGGCAGGCCGCGCCGGAAATCATTGTCGCCGAACTGGTCGGCCGACTTTATCGCGCCCGTCAGAAAGCCGCGGCCGAGCGGGCTGAACGGCACGAAGCCGATGCCGAGTTCGCGGCACGCGTCCAGCACCCCTGTTTCGGGGTCGCGAGTCCACAGCGAATATTCGCTCTGCACGGCGGCGATCGGGTGCACGGCATGCGCCCGTCGAATGGTGGCTGCCCCGGCCTCGGAGAGGCCAAGCGCCCTCACCTTGCCCTCCCGCACCAGTTCCGCCATCGCGCCGACCGTCTCCTCGATCGGCACGTCGGGATCGACCCGGTGCTGGTAGTAGAGGTCGATCACCTCCATCCCCAGCCGCCTCAGCGACGCTTCGGCCACCGCGCGGACGTGCTCCGGCTGGCTGTTAAGGCCCGGCATCTGCCTCGGCCCTTCCGCTGTGTCGGCGATGTTAAAGCCGAATTTGGTGGCGACCGTCACCTTGTCGCGCAGCGGCCACAACGCTTTGCCGACCAGGACTTCGTTGGTGAGCGGCCCATAGACCTCCGCCGTGTCGAAAAGGGTTACGCCGAGGTCGACGGCGCGATGCAGCGTCCGGATCGCATCCCCCTCGTCCTGGCCACCATAGCCGTGGCTCATGCCCATGCAGCCGAGGCCCACGGGAAAGACGCTGAGTTTGGCGCCGAGCTTGCGTGGTTCCATGTGGATGCTCCTTTGTTCGGTATCCAAGCAGGAGGCCGCGCCGCCCGCGCACGGCGATTGTCTCACGCAGCCGCCTCACTTGGCAGCGAAATGTTTTTCGGGCAAAGCTTTCGCGCCTGCATGACGGGACCGGCATGACCGGGCCTGCGACCGAGGAGGTGACCATGTTCCGCTGGGGAGTTCTGTCGACGGCCAAGATCGGGCGGGAGCATCTGCTGCCGGCGATCGCCGATGCCGACAATGGCGTTTTGACCGCCGTCGCCAGCCGCGATCAGGGAAGAGCGCGTGCGCTGGCCGACCGTTTCGGCGCGCCGCATGCCTTCGGCTCGTATGAGGAACTGCTCGCCTCGGACACGGTCGACGGCGTCTATATTCCGCTGCCGACTTCCCAGCACGTCGAATGGGCGGCGAAAGCGGCGGAAGCCGGAAAACATGTGCTGGTCGAAAAGCCGCTGGCGCTGGACGCGAAGGATATCGCGCCGCTGATCGAGATCCGCGACCGCAAAAAGGTGCTCGTCTGCGAGGCGTTCATGGTCGTCTATCACCCGCAGTGGATCAAGGTGCGCGAGCTGATTGCAAGCGGGGCGATCGGCCGGCTGCGCCATGTGCAGGGCGCGTTTTCCTACTACAATGTCGATCCGGACAACATGCGCAACCAGCTCTCGCTCGGTGGCGGCGCGCTGCCCGATATCGGCGTCTATCCGACCGTCTCGACACGCTTTGCGACCGACAAGGAGCCGCTGCGCATCCAGGCCACGATCGCGCGCGACAAAAACTTCAAGACGGACGTCTATTCGTCGATCCGCGCCGATTTCGGCGATTTCGAGCTGTCCTTCTATCTGTCGACGCAGATGGCGTCGCGCCAGTTCATGGTGTTCCATGGCGACAAGGGTTTTGTCGAGGTGTTCTCGCCATTCAACGCGGGGCTCTACGATCACCACCGCGTCGAACTGCACAATCAGGGCCACACCGAGGCGACTGTGTTTCGCTTTCCCGGCACGCAGCAATACCGGCTCGAGGTCGAGGCTTTCGCCCGGGCGGCACTTGGCGGCAAGGATTCCGTGTTCACGCTGGAGAATTCGATCCTCAACCAAAAGGTCATCGACGCAATTTTCCGGGCCGGCGACAAGGATGGCTGGGAGAAGGTGTAGCGTAGGCCTGGGGCGGGTTCACCTTTGCTCTGAAGAACGAGTTCGGGTGAAAGGCCGCCAACCCGAGAAGAGCCGGGAGCGCGCGGGTTAATTCAAAACCGTATTTCGGCGGAAACTTTACCTTCACACCCGGCTGTTTACATAACGGTCAAGTTGGGCCGGAGCGGGCGGTTTTGGAACGCAGGACGACACAGTTCCAGAGCAAGGGATGGCATCAACTGGCCATCCGAACTGTCCTCGGAACAGCCGTTTGCCTGGTCATATCCCTCTGTGTCCACTACGTCCTTTTACAAGGCGATGGCGTCGATCTGTTCAGACAGAGCATGGTCAGCGCCGTTGTTCTTGCTCTTATGATCGGCGCGCCGCTGGTTTTCTTGCTTGGACTGAAGCTTAACGAGCTCTCCGCGATCAGGCAGAAATATGCTCAGGCAATCGCACGAGATAGTCTCACCTCCTGTCTGAACGGCCCAACATTTTCAGCCTTGGTTAACGCACATGGCCAAAGCAAGGGTGCGCTTTTGGTGGCTGATGCCGACCACTTCAAATTGGTCAACGCCAATTTCGGGCACAGCTCCGGAGATCAGGCTCTACGGACCATTGCCGAGACGATACGCGCCTCGGTGCGGAACGGAGACCTCGTTGGCCGGCTCGGCGGGCAGAAATTCGGTGTTTTCCTGCCTGGCGCCAGCCGTAAGAACGCGGAAGACGTTGGAGAGCGTATCCGGCTCGCCGTTTCCCGGATTTACTACGAGCCCGCCGGCTCGAGATGGCCCCTGACTATCAGTGCCGGCGCTGTGCTCTTCGAGGATGGGATCGAGTTCGACGAATTGTTTCGCGCAGCCGACCAAACGTTGGACAAGGCAAAGTCCGGCGGACGCAACCGTATCGAATACGAGCGTATCTACTCTTCGCCGTCAGCCCCGTCCTCGCTCCACTAATTGTGAAGCCGAAAGGAGGCAGCCGGCCGCGCGGCCCCGCCTCACTCATTTTACCCGCCGCCAGCAGTGATTTCAGCAGGGCGCTTGCGCGTCGAAAGGCCTATTCTTATATACGCCGCAACGTCGGCGTGCCGTGCTGCAAACACGGTCGTGTCGGGAGTTTCACAGTGATGACAGGGGTTTTCCACGGAACGCCTTATGGGTCCGGAAAACCTGCTTAGCGGAGAGAACAAAGCAATGGCAAAAGTAATCGGCATCGACCTCGGCACCACCAATTCCTGCATCGCCATCATGGACGGCAAGGAACCCAAGGTCATCGAAAACGCGGAAGGCGCGCGCACGACGCCTTCGATCGTCGCCTTCACCGACGGCGAGGAGCGCCTGGTCGGCCAGCCGGCCAAGCGCCAGGCGGTCACCAATCCCGAAAACACGATTTTCGCGGTCAAGCGCCTGATCGGTCGCCGTTATGACGATCCGGTCACCGAGAAGGACAAGAAACTCGTCCCCTACAAGATCGTCAAGGGCGACAATGGCGACGCCTGGGTCGAAGCCTCCGGCAAAAAACAGTCGCCGTCGCAGATTTCGGCGATGATCCTGCAGAAGATGAAGGAGACGGCCGAAGCCTATCTGGGCGAAAAGGTCGAAAAAGCCGTCATTACCGTTCCGGCCTATTTCAACGACGCCCAGCGCCAGGCCACCAAGGACGCGGGCAAGATCGCCGGCCTCGAAGTGCTGCGCATCATCAACGAGCCGACGGCTGCCGCCTTGGCCTACGGCCTCGACAAGAAAGAAGGAAAA
>JBGTLX010000015.1:0-2848 GCA_041743855.1 Rhizobiaceae bacterium
ACCGGCATCTCCTCCAGCGGTCCGGCTGCGGCAACAGCGGCGGGCCTGTGCTACGCCTCGCTCGCGTCCGATACCGGCGGCTCGATCCGCTGGCCGGCCGCTGCCAATGGCGTGACTGGGCTCAAGCCGAGCTGGGGTCGCGTCAGCCGTTACGGCGTCTTCGAGCTGGCTGCGACGCTGGATCATGTGGGGCCGATCGCCCGCAGCGCGGCCGATGCCGGCGTGATGCTGAGCGCCATCGCCGGCAGCGATCGAAACGATCCGACCGCGTCACTCGATCCGGTGCCCGACTACCTGGCAATCGTGGGGCGGGGTGTGCGCGGTCTGCGCATCGGCGTCGATGCGGATTGGAACGGCAGCGATGTGGATGCGACGACGCAGGCCGTCGTGTCGCAAGCGGTCGAAGTGTTCCGCGCACTGGGTGCCGACATCGTCAATGTTCGGTTCCCCGAGGTCACGCAGGCCGTCGCGGACTGGGCGCCCAATTGCGCGGTCGAGGCGGCGGTCGCGCACGAGCAAACCTATCCGGCGCGCAAGGGCGAATACGGTCCCATCCTGGCTTCGGTCATCGAGGCCGGGCGTGCGTTGTCCGGGGTCGACTATCAAAAGATCCTGCTGCGCCGCTTTGAGCTGCGCGGCCGCGTCGCCGCGCTGTTCGGCACCATCGATCTGCTGCTGACGCCGGTGCATCCGTTTGCGCCGCCCACGGTTGCGATGATGGAAGCGATGGGCGGGCAGCCGACACTGATCGCCAAGCTGCAGCGCTACACCTGCCCGTTCAACATGACCGGCAGTCCGACGATCACCTTGCCCGGCGGTTTCCCCGAGGCAGGATTGCCGGTTGCATTCCAGCTCGTCGCCGCTGATCTCGGCGAGGCAACGCTGGTGCGCGCCGGTGCCGCGTTCCAGGGCGCCACGTCGTGGCATCGCCGTCATCCGATTGCCTAGGATGAAACTCGCCGTAGCGGCAAGCTTGCCTTGCGGTATTGGCTTCTTCTCCCGCTTGCGGGAGAAGGCGGGGGATGAGGGTCTGCCGCCGACGCCCGCCCTCACCCCGACCCTCTCCCGCAAGCGGGAGAGGGAGCTTCGTTTCATACGTCGCGGGTGGCGCGTGGCATGGAGGCAGGCTTGAGCGATAAGTCTGCGCTGCCCGCTCCCCGCATCTTCTATGGCTGGTTCGTGGTGGCGGCCGCTTTCGCCGTCACTTTCGTGGGCTTCGGAAGCGCCTATACCTTCAGCGCCTTTGTCGAATCGCTGCAGAAGGATTTCGGGGCCTCGCGCGGTTCGGTTTCTCTCGTGTTCTCGCTGGCCGGCTTTCTCTACTTCGGCATCGGCGTCGTGAGCGGGCCGCTCGCCGACCGCTGGGGCTCCCGTCGCCTGGCTGTCGTCGGCATGATCCTGGTCGCGCTCGGCCTGGCTGTTGCAAGCATGGCTCGCAGCTTGACCGAGGTCTACGTGGCCTACGGCCTGGGCGTCGGACTCGGCGTCGGCTGCTCCTACGTTCCCGCGTTGGGCGCGGTGCAGCGGTGGTTCGTCAGGCGACGCGGGTTTGCCTCCGGTCTTGCCGTCAGCGGGATCGGTGTCGGGACGCTCGTCATGCCGCCTCTGGCATCACTCTTGATCGAGGGTCTCGGGTGGCGCAACGCATACCTCGGCCTCGGCTGTCTTGCCGCCGTGGTGGGCGTCGGCATGGCTCTGCTGATGGAGAACGATCCGCGCGATCGCGGGCTCGGTCCCGACGGCGATCTCCTTCAAGAGGGCGCCCGTTCGGAAAAACCGCAAGGCTTCTCGGTAAGGGACGCCATCAAGTCCCGGCGCTTCATCGGTCTGTATGCCGCCTGCTTGATGTGCTCGTTCGGGGTGTTCGTGCCGTTCGTTCACCTCGTTCCCTACGCGATGGATCACGGCATTGCGCAGTCTTCGGCGGTCCTGCTGCTGGGCGCGATCGGCGTGGGGAGCACCGCCGGACGCTTTCTGCTCGGCGGCCTGGCCGACCGCATGGGACGCCCGCTTGCACTGCTGGTGATGTTTGCCGGCATGGCCCTCGCATTGCTTGTCTGGGCGTTCTCGACCGGCCTCTGGACGCTCGCCGCCTTTGCGTTTGCCTACGGCGTGTTCTACGGCGGCTGGGTCGCGATCCTTCCGGCCGTCGTCATGGACTACTTCGGCGGACGCAATGTCAGCGGCATCATCGGAGCGCTGTATACGAGCGTGGCGTTCGGAACCTTGATCGGTCCGAGCGCCGCCGGCTTCATCTTCGATCTCAGCCACAGCTACACGCTGCCGATCCTGGCCAGCGTCTGCGGGAACATCATCGCTGTCGCCGTCATGGCGGCCATGTCGAAGGCGCCGGGACCGTCCTGACGAGAACGGACGAAACGCCCGACGCGAGAGGTGTGAACATGCGCTGCCCGTCGCTATTGAGGCTTTCCTAACTCATACCACGTCACTGCCCGTTCGCACTGAGCCTGTCGAAGTGCTGCAGCGAGCCCACAGCACCTTCCTTCGACAAGCTCAGGATGCGCGGGGGGTCCTTCGACAAGCTCAGGATGATCGGAAACTAAGATTCAGCCCGAATGGAAGTGTCGTGTCCTGAATTCGGAAACGCTCAATAGCCTCGCTAGCCGCCGGCTTCGATCACCATCTGCGCCGCCGCCAGATCTTCGAGCGCCGTGCCCACCGACTTGAACAGCGTGATCTCGCTGGCATGCGTGCGACCTGCTCGCTCGCCGCGAAGCAGCTCGGCCAGTTCGGCGACGATGTGCTCGCGGCCGATCGCGCCCCGCGTCAGCGGCTGCACCAGGTCGCCTGCCTCGGCCAGCGCGCCGGCATAGGTGTCCACCACGAC
>JBGTLX010000016.1:0-4184 GCA_041743855.1 Rhizobiaceae bacterium
GCGCGTTCGGGATCCGACGACAGCGCGCCGGCCACGAATTCGAACTCACCGTCCATCCGGGCCGCGAGCCGGTGCACCGCGCCGATGAACGCCCCCTCGCCGCCGCCGACCATGCCGTAGCGGATCGGACCTTCTTTCCTGTCGCTGCGTCCCTCGATCGCCATTGATTCCCTCCCTGATATCCGCGCCTCAACCGATGCCCAGTATCGACCTCAGCTGCTTCCTGTCGATGCCGCTGCCCGCAAAGTCGTCGAACGCCTTTTCCGTGACGCGGATGATATGATGCTGGATGAAAGGGGCGCCTTCGGCAGCGCCGTCTTCCGGGTGTTTAAGGCAGCATTCCCATTCAAGCACCGCCCAGCTGTCATAGCCGTGGCTCGTCAGTCTGGAGAATATGCCCGAAAAATCGACTTGGCCGTCGCCGAGCGACCGGAACCGGCCGGCCCGGCTGATCCATCCCTGATAGCCGGAATAGACGCCCTGCCGCCCGGTCGGATTGAACTCGGCATCCTTGACGTGGAACGCCTTGATGCGCTCGTGATAGATGTCGATGAAATTCAGATAGTCGAGTTGCTGCAGCAGGAAATGCGACGGATCGTAGTTGATGTTGCACCGCGCATGGCCGCCGACCGCGTCCAGAAACATCTCGAAGGTGACGCCGTCGAACACATCCTCACCCGGATGGATCTCGTAGCAGAGGTCGACGCCCGCATCCTCATAGGCATCGAGGATCGGCTTCCAGCGCTTGCCGAGTTCGCCGAACGCTTCCTCGATCAGCCCGCCCGGCCGCTGCGGCCAAGGATAGAGATAGGGAAAAGCGAGCGCGCCCGAGAACGAGACGGAAGCTTTTAGGCCGAGATGGCGCGAGGCCTTTGCCCCGAACATCATCTGCTCGACCGCCCATTTTTGACGGGCCTTGGGATTGCCGTGGACGGAGGCCGGCGCAAAACCGTCGAATTGGCTGTCATAGGCCGGATGCACCGCGACAAGCTGGCCTTGCAGATGCGTCGACAGTTCGGTGATCTCGACACCTGCCTCGGCGCAGACGCCTTTGACTTCGTCGCAATAGGCCTTGGAGCCCGCCGCCTTCTTGAGGTCGAACAGCCGACCGTCCCAGGTCGGAATCTGCACGCCCTTGTAGCCGAGACCGGCTGCCCACTCGGCGATCGACTTCAGCGAGTTGAAGGGCGCCGCGTCGCCCGCGAACTGCGCCAGAAACAGTCCCGGACCCTTCATGGTCGAAGACATGGCAAACCTCCCTTTGTTGTCTCGCCTTGTCAGGCCTTGACGAATTCGTAAATCAACACCGCCTTGCTTCTGGTAATACCAAATGGCGTGAGACGGTCAAGATGCGTTTCGACCGCGCCGACCGCATTTGCCTGTCTGCTTGTTGCCGATAAAAAATTCAAAAACAAAGGGTTGATATGGTTCATGACTGGCGCGAGCTGGCTTCTTGCAGCGTGTTTAGAATTGCTATAGACGTCGACCAAACGCTGATTGGTCGAACCAGATTGCGGAGCGACCCGAAGGAGGAAGCCGGGCGTTCATCCGCTGGTGCAGCGCCGGGCAGGTAATCAAGGGAGACGAAACCATGCATCTTTCAACGCACAACTGGATGCGCGCCGAGCCGTTGGAAACCACTCTGCGCCGGATCAAGAAATTCGGCTATGAGAGCATCGAAATTTCCGGCGAGCCCGAACAGTACAAGCCGGCCGAGACCCGCGCGCTTCTCAAGGAGCACGGCATTCGCTGTTGGGGAGCCGTCACGCTGATGCTCGGCGAGCGAAACCTCGCCGCCAAGGATCAGGGTCAGCGCGAGCGCTCGGTTCAATATGTGAAGGATGTGCTGACCATGGTCAGCGAACTCGACGGCGAGATCATCACGCTGGTGCCGGCGACCGTCGGCAAGGTGGTGCCGGACGGCACCGAGGAAGAGGAATGGACGTGGGTGGTGGACGCCACCCGCGAATGTTTCACCCATGCCAAGAAGGTCGGCGTCAAGATCGCGGTCGAGCCGCTGAACCGGTTCGAGACCTATCTGTTCAACCGGGGCGCGCAGGCGCTGGCGCTGGCCGACGCGGTAAGCCCTGAATGCGGCGTCTGCCTCGATGCCTACCATATCCACATGGAGGAGTTTAACGTCCACGATGCGATCCGCCAGGTCGGCAAGCGCCTGTTCGACTTCCACGTCGCCGACAACAACCGCTTCGCCGCGGGCCTGGGCCAGATCGACTGGCCCAAGATCGTCGGCACGCTGCGCGAGATCGGCTATGACGGCGCGCTGACCAACGAGTTCGTCGCGCCGGTCGATCGTACCCCGGCGGCTCCCTATCCCGACATGGTCGAGCGCAATCCGGTCGACATCTCGCCGGAGCAGCTGAAGTTCATCCAGGATCACGGCTCCAGCGTGCTGACGGAAAAGTTTTACACCGACCAGATGCGCATCAACGCCGAAACGCTGCTGCCGCTCATCAAATAGGACGCCGGGCTTTCGGCAAGCTCCTTTCCGGCAATCAGGGCCGGAAAGGCCGGAGATCGGAGCGAAATGCGCATCAAGTCGGTCCAAGCGTGGTGGGTTCGCATACCCATCGAAACAGGTCGCCAGCACCGCAGCGACTTCGGCCAGGTGCGCACGTTCGACGCCGCTATTCTGCGCATCGAGACCGATGACGGGCTTGTCGGCTGGGGCGAGGGCAAGAATGCGGCGGGCAGCGCGGGCGACTACGGCGCGCTCGTCCACCTGCTCAACCATGAGGTCGGGCCGCAGCTGATCGGCCGCGACCCGGCTGACATCGCCATCATCTGGGAGATGCTCTACAACGGCGTGCGCTCGGACCTGGCGGCCGCCTCCGGTCATGCCATGCCGCAGATCGCGCGGCGCGGCATGACCATTGCCGCCATCAGCGCGGTCGACATCGCGCTGTGGGATATTTTGGGCAAATCGCTCGGTGTGCCGGTGTGGCGGCTGCTCGGCGGACGCAAGCTGGAGCGCATGCCGGCCTATGCGTCGGGTGGCTGGGCCGCCGAAGACGCCATCGGCGACCAGCTCAAATCCTATATCGCGCAGGGCGGCTTCAAGTCGGTCAAGATGCGCATCGGCGCCATGGACGGTCCGCCGCATGTTTCGGCGGCGCGGGTGCGGGCGGCTCGGGCCGCGCTCGGACCCGAGGTCGAGCTGATGGTCGACGCGCATGGCACCTACACGGTCGCCGACGCCAAACGCTTCGTCCATCTGGTCGCCGACTCCGATCTGTCCTGGTTCGAGGAGCCGGTGATCGCCGACGACAAGGCCGGCATGGCCGAGGTCAGGGGATCCGGAAATATTCCGATCGCCACCGGCGAGGGCGAGGCGACGCGATACGCCTTCCGCGACCTCGCGGTGTTGAGATCGGCCGACATCTTCCAGCCCGATCCGGCCTTTTGCGGCGGCATCAGCGAGGCGATGAAGATCGGCACGATCGCCAGCGCGTTCAATCTTCGTTTCGCTCCGCATCTGTGGGCCGGCGCGCCGTGTTTCTTCGCCGGGCTGCACATCTGCGCCGCCTCGCCATCAAGCTTCATCATCGAATATTCGCTCGGCGCAAATCCGATGATCCACGACCTTGTCGAAGAGACGATCGAGGCAAAGGACGGTATGATTGCGATTCCCGACAAAGCCGGTCTGGGCTTCACCATCCAGCAGAGCTTCCTGGAGGCCCACGCACAGAGCGCCCGATCATGAAAGACAACACGCTTCTCGCCGAACTGGCCGCCTATCTTTTCACCTGCTCGAACGCCACCACGAGCCGGACCCCGTCCGAGCGCGAGCTGGCCGAGCATTTCGCGGTCAGCCGCGGCCAGATCCGCGAGGCGCTGGCGATCCTGGAAGCCATGCGCATCGTCGAACGGCGAGCGAAATCCGGCATCTACCTGACCACGCGACAGGCGAGCGTCGAGGCGATGGCGCTGTTTGCCAAGGCCGGCGTACCGCTCGATCCGATCCAGATCTACGAAACGGTCGAGCTCCGAAAAATCCACGAGATCAAGGCTGCCGAACTCGCCTGCAGCCGAGCGACGGACGAAAATTTCGAACGGCTGCGCGAAATCCTGCGCGCCTCGGAAGAACGGCTCGCCGCAGGCGAAGGGCTGGCGCGCGAAGACCGCGATTTTCATCTCGAGATCGTGCGGGCGACGCAGAACAGCAT
>JBGTLX010000017.1:0-24720 GCA_041743855.1 Rhizobiaceae bacterium
CCCAGGGCGGCATGCACGTCGGCGATCAGATTTGGAAGTTCGCCGGCCGGCACCGGATTGTTACTGACATAGGCGGCCACCACATCAGCGGTCAACTCTATCAGCATATCGCTGTTTCTGGTGGTTTCGGAAATATCCATGATGTTTTCGTCCCAATGTTAACCCTATTGCGCGCTGCTTGTCGCAAGAGCGCTACCGCGCGAACGCAAGACAGGAAGTCCATCACGATTCGCACTACGCGAACCTAATGGGCTCGGCTATACAGTAAGTCAAACGAAGATTTGCCTATATTCATATTTAACTGTGTCTACTGTGATGTATCGTTGCTGCGTTGCTTGTTTTGCAACCTCCGGGCGTTTGCTCGCCACTTTTTCGATGGACGCAGCCCCGAGCCGAGACTTAGGACACCGATTGCTGCTTGTCCTGACTTGCGACGCCCCCGAGATCATCGCGAACGGATTTTCTCCACAGCGGAAATCCGGCCTGATGCGCCGCCTTGGCCAAGAGATGGGCCGAGATCGGCGCGGTCAGCAGAAAGAATCCGACGCCGGCAAGCGCGCGAAGCGAGATCGCCAGGCTTTCGGCATGGATGGCCAGCGCGATCAGCATGACGCATGAGCCAACGGTTCCCGCCTTCGACGCCGCATGCATGCGGGTATAGAGGTCGGGGAGCCGCAGTAGTCCGATCGAGGCGGTCAGGACGAAGAACGCCCCGATGACGATAAAAAGTCCGGCCCCGTAGCTCTGCAGCATGTCGATCATCGCGCCGGCCCCGCGCTTTGATCGCCCGAATTTTTCTTGTTGTTGCTGTGACTTATGATGAAGCGAGCGAAGGCGACCGTGGCGAGAAAGCCGACCAGACCCAGCGCGATCGCTATGTCGACATTCAACGTAAACCCGGTCTTGATGCCGATCACGGCGATGAAGCCGATCGCCACGACGACAAGCATGTCGAGGGCGAGGACCCGGTCGGGCAATGTCGGCCCTTTCAGCACGCGGTAGACTGTCAGCAGAAACGACAGGCTGAGCAATACGAGCGCGGCCACCACACAGTAAGATAGAAAACCCTCTCCGGTCATCGGCGGAACGCCTCCAGTATCTTGCGCTCAAAACCCTGTTCGATGTCGCGGATCGTCGCCTCCCGGTCGGAGCAGTCGATGGCATGGACAAACAGCAGGCGCCGGTCCTCCGAGACATCCACCGACAGCGTTCCCGGCGTCAAGGTAATGAGGTTGGCGAGAAGCGTGATCTCGAAGTCCTGATCGACTTTCAGGGGATAGGCAAAGATACCCGGTTTCAGATCCATCCTGGGCGACAGCACCAATTTGGCCACGCGCCAAGCCGAAACGATCAACTCGCGAACGAACAACACCGCCAGCGAAAGCACCCGCAAGGGCCGCATGAAGGAGCGAGACGTGCGGGTCTGCTCCCGGACGATGAAAAGCGCCGCCGCGCCGAGCAGGAAACCCAAGACAATGTTGGCGGGAGAGAACGATCCAGTGAGCGCGGCCCAGACCAGCGCCAGCAGAATACTGTTCAGATAGAGCATTTTATCCACCTCCCGCCGGCGGGAAGACCGCCTGGATGTAGGAGTTTGCGTCGAGCAGACCGCTGGCCGCCCGATCGGCGATGTCGATGAAGCTCTGCGGTAACAGACCGATTATCATGATCGGAATCGTCAGCGCAATCAAAGGGATGCAGGCCGAAACGGGCGAACCCGAGATAACCGAGTCGCCCGCATCGTGCCGGTCGCGCCAGAATGCCAGCAGGAAAACCCGGCCGAGCGCGATCGTCACCAGAAAGCCGCTGATGAGAATGGCGCCGGCCAGCCACCAGGCTTCCAGATCGAGCGCCGCCTTGACCAGCAGCACTTTCGGCCACAATCCCGAGCCGGGCGGCAGGCCGGACACGGCGAGGATCAGAATTAGCGCGAGCCCGGCCAGCAGCGGATGGTTTCTGTAGAGCGAGCCGAGATCGCCGAGCGAAAAGCTGCCGCCGAAGTCGCGCATAGCTGATGCAAGCACATACAGCGCCGACATTGCCAGCATCGAATGAACGCCGTAAAGAATCGCTCCGGACAGGCCATCGGCGCTGCCCAAAGCCAATCCGGCCAGCATGATCCCGACGCCGGAAATGACGAGGAAGCCGATCATGCGCCTGATGTCGGTCTGGGCCAAGGCGCCCATCGCCCCCAGGATCATCGTTGCTATCGCCACCCAGCCGATCAGCCCGGAAAGGGCGGCGCGCTCGACCGGAAACAGCATCACCAGCGTCCGCAGCAGCGCATAGATTCCGACCTTGGTCAAAAGGCCGCCGAACAGCGCCGCCGTGATCACCGCAGGCGTGTGGTAGGACGCCGGCAGCCAGAAATTAACCGGGAAGGCCGCGGCCTTCATGCCGAACGCCATCAGATAGAGCGCGGCGATCGTCATCAGCGGCCCGGTGTCGCGCAGGCCTGCCGCCTTGCGCGCGATATCGGCCATGTTGAGCGTGCCGAACGCGCCGTAAAGGTAGCCGGTGGCGATCAGGAACAGCGTCGTGCCGACCAGATTGAGGATCGCGTATTTGGTCGCGCCGTCGATCTGTTGCTTTTGCGAACCGAGAACGATCAGGCCGAAGGACGAAATGACGAAGACCTCGAACCAGACATAGAGGTTGAAGATGTCGCCGGTCAGGAAGGAACCGCTGACGCCGGCCATCATCAGCATAAAGAACGGAAAGAACCCGTAGCGCCTGCCGGTCGCGTTGATGTCGCGCGCGGCGACAGCGGCGCAGACAAGAGCGACGAATGCCGCGACCAGCGAAAAGCTCGCGCCGAGCACATCGGCGGTAAAACTTATACCGAAAGGCGGCAGCCAGCGCCCCATCGTCATGACCAGCGGGCCCTCTACCAGAACACGCATCAGCAAAAGGGCGTTGGCCAGCACCATCATGGCAAGTCCGAGCCCGGCCAATGCCGCGTGCCAGCGGACTTCTTTCCTGACCATCAGCAGGATGGCGCCTACGGCGATCGGCAGCGCCACCGGCGCGATGACCAGCCAGTCGGCTGTCGCGACCGGCCCCGCAACCATGGCTCCGGCGATATCGGCCGTGGCGCTGTTTTCTCCGGCCACGCTCAATATTCCATAGGCGGAAGAGCTTCGTTTTCCGGCTCGGCCAGGCGCATTTCGTTGGTGTCGTCGGTCCCCATCTCCTGATAGGCGCGGAACGCGAGCACGAGCAGAAACGCGAAGAACGAAAACGAAATCACGATGGCGGTCAGGATCAATGCCTGCGGCAGGGGGTTGGCGGTCGGCCCCGCCGGCGCGGTCAAGCCGGCCGGGATGATGGGAGGAATTTCCCGGTAAATCCGACCGGCGGTGAAGATCAGGAGATTGACCGCGTTGCCGAAAATCGCGACGCCGAGCAGGATGCGCACGATGTGCTCGGACAGCATGAGATAGATGCCCACCGCGAAGAACAGCCCGACAAGGCCGGAAAACACCGTTTCCATCAGATGTCCTCCGGGCCTTCGAGCGCCAGCGCGATCGAGGTGATCGACCCGACCACCACCAGATAGACGCCGATGTCGAAAGCCATCACCGTCGAGACGTCCACATTAACACCCGGGATCGACCACCAGAGGCCGGTCAGGAACGGAACCTCGAAAGCAAGCGACAGAAACCCGGACATGGCCGCCAGAAACAGACCGAAACCGGAGACCGCCATCGGATGAAAGTGAAGCGCGCGCCGAACGGGAACCACGCCGAAGGCTATACCGTGAATGGCGAAGGCGGACGCCGCGATCAGCCCGCCGATGAAGCCCCCGCCCGGCTCATTGTGGCCCCGCAGAAGCACGAACACCGAAAACAGCAGCATCAGCGCTGTGATATAGGGCGCGGCGGTTCGAAAGATCAGCGTGCGCACATCATGCCTCCCCCGCCGGCTGCACTGGTTTGGATGTCCGGACCCGGATCAACGCCAGGATGGCGAGACCGGAAATCATCACGACGGCAATTTCGCCCAGCGTGTCCAGCCCGCGGAAGTCGACGATGATGACATTGACGATGTTGCGGCCATGCGCGACGACCAGCGAATTGGCGTTGAAGAATTTTGTCAGCGCATCGTCGAAGGGTTGCTGGGTAACCTTCAGCAGAAGCAAAGCAAAACCCAGGCCGCACGCGCCGGACACGGCGATGTCGATGCCCTTCTGCAGGGCCGGGCGATGGTCGGAGGGGGAAAGCCGCAGCCGGGTCATGACCAGAGCGAGGATCACGACCGACAGGGTCTCGATCATGAACTGGGTGAACGACAAATCAGGCGCGCCCATCAGCATGAAGAGCAGCGCCACCGCAAAGCCCTGAATGCCAAGCGAGACGATCGCCGTCAGCCTGTCTTTCGCGTAAGCGACGGCGGCAAGGCCGATCACCGCGATGGCCACGACGACCCATTCGTAGAACAGCAGAACGGGGAAAGCCGGGAGCGCCGGCATCTCGCCGAACACCGTCATGGGCACCAGGATCGTCAGGGCGACAACGGTGAAAACCACCGTCATGTAGATGTCCAGCCGGCCGTTCTGGACGATGCCCGTCACCCGCGCGGAGATCACCAGCAGACCCCGGACAGTCTGGTCGAAGCCGCGATCCGGCCCCCAGCCTATTGTTGCGATGGCTGCGGCGACCATGTCGCGCAGCCTGTCCTGCATCAGGTAAAAGCAGACGCCGAGCGCGATGGTCAAGGCGGACAGCGCCAGCGGCAGCCCGAGATGCGGGACTGCAGAGATCTCTATCCCGACCGGGCCGCCAACAACGGAACTCGCCATCGGGCTCGAAAACAGCCCGTGGACGACGCCCGAGAACAGCGCCGCTGAAAAACCCGAAACCGCCAGCACCACTGGACCGATCCACAGCAAGGACGAAACCCCATGAGGCGTTTTTGGGGTTTCGCGTGTCCGACCGGCGAAGGGTTTCAGTCCGACGATGAAGGCGATGGCAAACATCATTGCGTTGCCCAAAATCGCCGCGACGAGCATAGCCATGCTTCGGAGATCACCGGCCACCAGCGCCGCATAGATTTCCTCCTTGGCCAGAAAGCCGAAGAACAGTGGCAATCCGCCCATCGATGCCGCCGCCGCGAGCGCCGCCGCGAAAATCAGCGGCATTGCCCGCCGCAACCCGCCAAGCCGGGTGGTGTCGCGGGTTCCGGCTTCATGGTCGATGATTCCCGCCACCATGAACAGCGCGCCCTTGAACATCGAATGCGCGATCAGATAAAGCACGGCCGCTTCGATCGCGACATCCGAACCGAACCCGGTCAGCATCACCAGCAGGCCCAGCGAAGCGACCGTCGTGTAGGCCAGCATCAGCTTCAGATCGGTCTGGCGCAGCGCGAGTATCGCGCCAACCAGCAGCGTCGCCCCGCCAAACAGCGGCAGGATCGTCTCCCATTCCGCCGTGCCGCCGAGCACCGGATTGAGGCGCATCACCAGATAGACGCCCGCCTTCACCATGGTCGCCGAATGCAGATAGGCCGAAACGGGCGTCGGCGCCTCCATGGCGTTGGGTAGCCAGAAATGGAACGGGAACTGCGCCGATTTGGTGAAGGCGCCGCCGAGCACCAGCACCAGCGCCGCCAGATAGAGCGGGCTTTCGCGCAATGTCCCGCCCGTTTGCAAGAGCGCCGACAAGTCGTTTGCACCGGTCGCATTCGCGATCAGCAGCAGGCCGGCCAGCAGCGAAAGCCCGCCAAGCCCGGTGACGAGCAGCGCCTGGAGAGCTGCCCGCCGCGCGGCCTCACGCGAATGGTCGAAGCCGATCAGCAGGAAGGAGGTGATCGAGGTCAGTTCCCAGAACACGAAAAGCATGAGGAACGAATCGGCGACGACCAGCCCCTGCATCGCGCCCATGAACATGAGGATGAAGGAAAAGAACCGCCCCTGGTGCCGATGGCCTTTCAGATAGCCGCCCGAATAGAGCACGATCAGCGCGCCGATGCCCGATATCAGCAGCGCGAAGGTCAGCGACAGGCCATCGAGATACCAGGAGAAGCGGACGCCGAGGCTCGGGATCCAGTCGATCCCGCCCGCGACCTTTCCCCCGCCCGCGACCGTTCCCAAAAACCCGGCGAAGTGGACGAAGATGGCGAGCGGGATCGCCGCCAGCGGCCAGGCGGCATTGTGACCCAGCGCGCGCGTCAGCAATGGCGCGACGAGCGCGCCCACAAACGGCAGCAACAGAATTATGAATGTGAGCGACTGCGCTCCGGTCCCCATCCAATTTTCCCGGCAAGGCGCGACCGGCTAGTCCGGTCGTGTCCGAGACATAGACGGTCGGTCCGGATGCGACAAGGATTTACGGGCCTCCCCTGCCGCCGGCGCGAAAACCGCGTCAGGCGAGCATCCGTGAAGAGTTGGCGTCGGCCGTTCAGTACGGCGTAATATACTTTCCATACACCCAGCCGGTGACGAAATTGCCGTTCCGCGCCGGATCGTGCCACACTTCGCACCACTTGGTGCGAATCCGCTGCCTCTGCTTCCATTCCGGCTGCCCGCCGATGTCGAGCAGGTTCAGCCCGCCTGTGCAGCGGCCGGTCATCTGCAAAACCGTGCCGTTGGGATAGGCCGACTGCTTCTGGGAGGTGCTCGCCGGGTATTTGCGGACGTTCAGCGTATCGCCAAAGGCGACGTTGGCCACTTCCCAGGCGGCGAAGGTCGCGGCATGAGTTTGCATGACGTGAAATGCGGCCGTCGCGGCGAGTGCAAGGGCGGTGGCGGTTCTTGCAGCTAAGTTCATCTTCTCTCTCCCTACGGCGCCCACGGTTGATCGGAGCGGATGCTCAACCCATATCCGTAGGCCCTTGAACCCATGCTGATCGGCGTGTTCATAGGGCATTCAAGACTCTTCCCTGGGTCATGGACCCATAAATATGATCGAAATGGCGCCTGAAACGGCAAGAAGATGCGAGGAGAGACGCGAAGGTCGGGGTCTGTCCCCCGGCCGAGCGGTTCGACAAAGCAGATTGCAGCCGTTTCGGCGTCCGGAGGATGTGGGCCATTTGCCCTGCTGCCTTGTCGCGAAGGCTTGAAAATGGGTAAACATTTCCTGCGCCTCCGCTCCGCGCATCAGAACAAATTGCCTCACACCATTTCGACCATATTTATGAGTCCATGACCCCCGAGAAGCAATGATCAATCCAGCGAAATTTTTGCCTAACACGCCGCCGAAAGCCGACGAGCGGCCGATGGAGGACACGCGCCACGGCATCACTCGCATCGACGAATATGCCTGGCTGCGCGCCGACAACTGGCAGGAGGTTTTTCGCGATCCCTCGGTGCTCGACGCGAGAATCCGCGCCCATCTCGAGGCCGAGAACGAATACCAGGACGTTCTGATGGCCGACACGCTCGATTTGCGGAAGGCGTTGTTTGCCGAAATGAAGGGCCGGATCAAGGAAGACGATTCCTCGGTGCCGATGAAAGACGGGCCGTTCGCCTATGGCTCGTCGTTCAAGACCGGCGGCGAGCAGCCCCGCTATTTCCGGACGCCGCGCGACGGCGGCGAAGAGGACATCATCCTCGACGGCGACCTCGAAGCCGACGGAAAACCCTATTTCCGCATCGGCGGCGTCGACCACTCCAACGACCATCGCCGTCTGCTCTGGGCCTTCGACGACAAGGGCTCGGAATTTTTCACGCTGCGGGTGCGCGAGTTGTCCGACGGCGCGGATCATGCCGACCTGATCCCGGATACGGGCGGCGGCGGCGTCTGGAATGCGGAGAGCAACGGTTTCTTTTATACAAGGCTCGACCAGAGCCATCGGCCATCGAAGATTTTCTTCCACGCCCTCGGCTCCGATGTCGCGCGGGACCGCCTAGTCTATGAAGAGACCGATCCCGGATTTTTCATGAATGTCGGCGGCACGCGCCGCAACGACTGGATTTTCATCTCGATCAACGATCACGAGACATCGGAATACCACCTGATCCCCGCCAGCGAGCCGACCGCCGCACCCGTGGTCGTCGCGCCGCGCGAGCGTGGCCTGCAATACGATCTGGAAGAAGGCGGGGACATTTTCTTCGTCCTGACCAATGCCGACGGGGCCAAGGATTTCAAGATCGTGACCGCCCCCGTTGCGAATCCGGTGCGCGCGAACTGGACCGAACTGGTGGCGCACGAGCCGGGGCGGCTGATCCTATCTGTACTCGGCTTCCAAAACTTCATGGTGCGGCTCGAGCGCAAGGACGGCCTGCCCCGCATCGTCGTCCATGAGCGGGCCACCGGCGAGGAACACATCATCTCCTTCGACGAGGAAGCGTTTTCGCTCGGGCTTGCGGGCTCATACGAATACGACACCGAGATCATGCGGTTCTCCTACTCGTCGATGACCACGCCGGCGCAGCTTTACGACTACGACATGCGCACCCGCGAACGCACGCTCCTGAAGACGCAGGAAGTCCCTTCCGGACACGACCCGGAAAACTATGTCACGCGGCGGCTGATGGCCCCTTCGCATGATGGCGAACTGGTGCCGATCTCGTTGATCCATCACCGCGACTTGGCCCTCGACGGGACCGCGCCGGCGCTTCTCTACGGCTACGGCTCCTATGGCATCGCCATTCCGGCATCGTTCAACACCAATTGCCTGTCGCTTGCCGATCGCGGCTTCGTCTATGCGATCGCCCACATTCGGGGCGGCAAGGACAAGGGTTATTCCTGGTATGAGGACGGGAAAAAGGAAAAGAAGACCAACACCTTCCTCGATTTTATTGCCGCGGCGAATCATCTTGTCGCCGAGCGTTACACGGCGCATGACCGCATCGTCGCGCAAGGCGGGTCGGCGGGCGGCATGCTGATGGGCGCGGTCGCCAACATGGCGACCGCGGCCTTCGCCGGCATCATCGCGGAGGTGCCGTTCGTGGACGTGCTGACCACGATGCTCGACGACACATTGCCGCTGACGCCGCCGGAATGGCCCGAATGGGGCAATCCGATCCTCTCCGAAGCGGACTACCGGAACATGGCGTCCTACTCGCCCTACGACAATGTCGCCGATCATGACTACCCGCCGATCCTGGCGGTCGCCGGCCTGACCGACCCGCGCGTGACCGACGGGGAGCCGGCGAAATGGGCGGCGCGGCTGCGCAAAAGGAAGCGCGGCGACAACCCGGTGCTGTTCAAGATCAATATGGATTCCGGACATGCCGGCGCATCCGGGCGTTTTTCTCGGCTGGAGGAAATCGCCTTCAACTATGCGTTCGCGCTGAAGGTCGTGGGAAAGGTTTAGGCGGTCCGGGCGTCAGATCGGGTCAGGTTTGGGATCGACCGGTCATTCCGCGGATTGCGGCGTACGCGCGGGATAGCCGTTCGAATGCGGCGGAACGGCCTTGAGATAGGCGGCGATCGCCGAGCGGTCTTCCGGCGTCAGCTTCGCCAGGTTTTTTTGCACGGCTGCCATCGCGCCGCCGGCCGAGTCGAATTCGGGAGTGAATCCGGTCTCGAAGTAACTGGCGAGATCGGCCTGCGACCACTCGATGCCGCCCTCGCCCGAGGTGATGTTGGGCACTATACCGTCGCCTTCGGCGGCTGCCGCGCCGGCCAGCCACTGGTCTTTCTTCGTGCCTCCGGCAAAGTCGCGCGGCGTGTGGCATTCGCCGCAATGTCCCGGACCCTCGACGAGATAGCGCCCGAGCGCGAGTTCCTGCGCTGCGTCTTGCTTGAGCGCGATAACCGGCTCGTCGCTCAGATAGAGCAGCTTCCACAGTCCGACGCCGCGACGGATGTTGAACGGGAAGCCGAGCGAATGATCGGGCGCCCTGCCCTCGACGGCGGGCAGGGTTTTCATGAATGCGTGAAGGTCGGCGACGTCGGCCGGGCGCATGCGCGCATAAGAGGCGTAGGGGAAAGCCGGATAGTAGTGCTGGCCGGACGGGGACATACCTTTCAGAAGCGCGCTGGCGAAGTCTTCCATCGCCCAGGAGCCTATGCCGTCGGTCGGATGGGAAGAGATGTTCGGCGCGATGAAGGTTCCAAATTGCGTCGTCAACTTCACGCCGCCTGCAAGTTGGAGTGCTGCCGAGCCCTCGGCCTTCGGCGCTGCATGGCACGAAGCGCAGCCGCCGGCATTGAACATCCGCTCGCCCCGGCCGACGTCGCCGGTTCCCAGCGCGGCAAGCGTCTCGTCGTCAAGCTTCTGGGGAGCAGACAGGACCCAGCCCGCCACAGCGCCGGCTCCGCCCAGAACGAGGGCGGCGAGCACGAGCTTGTTCGCAAGCCGCATTGTCGAGCGGCTAGCCTTTCTTCAGGCGGAAGGTCTCGTGGCAGCTCGAGCATGTCCCCCCGATCGCTCCAACCTGCGTCTTTAGCGCCTCGATATCCTGAGCCGGGGCTGCAACCGCAGCTGCGGTAACGGCCTTGAACTTGTCCATTTCGGCCTGGAAACCCGCCATGTCTTCCCAGATCTTTGGCGAGGCGGTCGTATCGCCCTGGTCGCTTCCGGCAGGAAACGACGCGGCGACGTCGATCTCTTGAACATTGTCGTTGAGAGCCGTCAAAGCTGCCAGCACGGCTGCGGCGTCGAAGTCCGCCTCGCCCTTGACCATCGTTACAAGCACGCCGACATGCTTTCCGTTTTCCTTCATGACTGCCTTGCGATCGGCGATCACATCGGCGAATGCCGCACCGGTGACAAATACGATTGCCGAAGCGGCAAGAACAACTTTTCTCATGGGTTTGACCTCCGGGTTGCTGACGGCTGCCTGTGGCAAACGAAAACTGCCCGAAAATGCCCCCGTCCGCTCGTCACGCTTGTGTGATCTGCGCGTGATCCCACACGCTGCCTCAGGCAAAGAAAACCCCGGACTTGGCCGGGGTTTCTGGTGAATCGGTCACGCTGTCGCTTTCCCATGCATTTCCAGCACATAGTCCCAGTTGATCAGGCTGTCGACGAATGCCTCGAGGTATTTCGGCCGGGCGTTGCGATAGTCGATGTAGTAGGAATGTTCCCAGACATCGACGCCGAGAATGGGCATCGCGCCATGAACAAGCGGGTTCTCCCCATTCGGCGTTTTTGAGATCGCGAGCTTGCCGTCCTTGACCGAAAGCCAGGCCCAGCCCGATCCGAACTGCGTGGTGCCGGCGGCGACGAAATCCGCCTTGAATTTGTCATAGCCACCGAGATCGCCGTCGACCGCCTTCTGCAACGCACCCGGAAGCTTGTTGCCGCCGCCGCCTTTCTTCATCCATTTCCAGAAATGAATGTGGTTGTAGTGCTGGGCGGCATTGTTGAAGAGACCGGCATTCTTGCCGAAAGACTGCTTGACCACTTCCTCGACCGACAGCCCGTCCATGCCGGCTTCAGCCGCCAGCTTGTTGCCGTTGTCGACATAGGCCTTGTGGTGCTTGTCGTGATGATATTCGAGCGTCTCCTTCGACATGAAGGGGGCAAGCGCCTCGTAGTCGTAAGGCAGAGCGGGCAATTCAAAAGCCATGGTCATACTCCCTCGTTCAAAATTCGCGGCGTTTCACATCACTGAAGATAGGTTTGCGTTCGCCTGTGACAACGGACTGGCCAAGCGCCGGTTCCGTTTTTATCCAGTCATGCCACCGTTGTCGAATGCGCCCACTCCCAATACAATTCGCGCGATTTGGTGGCGACTGGTCCCGGCTGCAAATGCCTGTCCTCGATGCGGGTCACCGGCACGATCTTAGAATGGTTTCCGGTGGAAAAGATCTCGTCCGCCTCGAGGAAATCGCGGACCGACAGGGTTTTCTCCGTTGTCTCGAAGCCATAGCCAGCCAGCAGCGACATCGTGCGCGCGCGGGTGATGCCGGACAGGAACGTGCCGTTTGGGGCAGGCGTGAACACATGCCCTTCCTTGACCAGGAAAATATTGGACGATCCGGTTTCGGCGACGTTGCCGAGCATGTCGAGGACGAGCGCATTGTCGAAGCCGCGCATCTTGGCCTCCAGGATCGCGCGGCCGTTGTTGGGATAGAGGCATCCGGCCTTGGCGTTGGTCGGAGCAGTTTCCAGCGACGGCCGGCGGAACGGCGAAACCGTGATCGAGAACCCGTCGGGCGAGATCATCGGCGATTCGTAGAGACACAGGCAGAAACGGGTCGACGCGGGATCGGCCGGAACGCCCATGTAACCGCCATGTTCGGCCCAATACATCGGACGGATATAAACCGCTGTGTCGCCGTTGAACTTCTTCAGTCCCTCCCAAGTCAAACCGACGATTTCGTCCGCCGGCATGGTCGGTTTCAAGCCCAGCGAAATCGCCGAGGAATTGACCCTGCGCGCATGCAGATCCAGATCCGGCGCTACGCCTTCGAACCACCGCGCGCCATCGAAAACGCTCGTTCCCAGCCACATCGCATGGCTGCGCGGCCCCAGGATCGCGACATTGCCTTCGTGCCAATCGCCATCAACGAAGGTCCAGGTCAGGCTCTGCGCAGCGGATGCCAGCGTCATGAAGGTCTCTCCGGTCTGTTCACGGCGTGCGGCTATGGACGATATTTTGCCTCGTCTCGTCAACGGGCATGCCCCGCAAAAGGGTCATGCCAAGACGAAGCCGACTTGACCGAAGGCCGCGCATCGCCAACACAGCATGACACTCTCTGCGAGTTTTGACCCCTATGCGCCACTCCGCCTATGTCTTCGATGCCTATGGAACGCTGTTCGACGTCCATGCGGCCGTGCGCCGCCATGCCGAAGCGATCGGACCTGACGGGCAATTGCTGTCCGAGATCTGGCGGGCAAAGCAGTTGGAGTATTCCTGGGTGCGCTCGCTGATGGGGGCCTACGCCGATTTCTGGCAACTGACCGAACAGGCCCTCGATTTCGCCTTCGCCAAGGTTCCGACCGCCGACCCCCGACTCCGCGCGCAACTCCTCGAAGCGTACTGGCGGCTGGACTGCTATGCGGAGGTGCCTGCGGTGCTGAAGGCGCTGAAGGCCGACGGCGCGCGTCTCGCCATTCTATCCAACGGCTCGCCGTCGATGCTCGATGCGGCGGTCAAGTCCGCCGGGCTCGATCAGGTTTTCGACGAGGTGTTTTCAGTCGACAGCGTCCGCAAATTCAAAACCGACGCGGCCGTCTATGATCTGGTGACGACGGGCTGGCGGCTCTATCCGCAGGCGGTTTCGTTCCAGTCGTCGAACCGCTGGGACGTGGCAGGAGCGACGCGGTTCGGCTTCCGCACCGTCTGGATCAACAGGACCGGGCAGCCCGACGAATATGGCGAGTTCCAGCCGGCGCTGATCCTGCCGTCGCTGGCCGGCCTGCTCGGCGGATAGATAGTGACCGAAAGGGCACAGTGGCATGACGGCCACATCTTCGCCCTTCTTTGCCCACTGTGACGCCAGAATCGGAACCGCCTATCGCCCCACGCCTTAACGGTGAGAGCGCGGCCGTTTCCGCATCACAAACTTGTGCCTCGACAATGCGACAGACAATAAGAACAAGGACATCATGACGCTTCTTTCGAAAACACCGCCGTCTGCTTTCAGCCGGCGCTCCTTTCTCGGCGCAGCGGCGGCGGGCGCCGCATCCCTGGCGCTTTCCGCCTGCACGACCGTTCCCCGTCGTGAACCGCAACTCGCCGATATCGGACCCGCCCCCCAGGATTTCGGCGCCTATGCCACCATGTACGGCCCGATGTTCGACGAGGGCTACGAGATCCCCGCCATCCCGATTGAGCAGATCGACCCGCAGTTCCTGCGCCAGATGGTCGCCGATCCGACCGGCGAGCGGCCGGGCACCATCGTCGTCGACACGTCCGCGCACTTTTTGTATCTGGTCAGTGAAGGTGGACGGGCGATGCGCTACGGCGTTGGGCTTGGCCGCGCCGGCTTCGAATGGTCCGGCAAGGCGAACGTCCAATGGAAGCAGAAATGGCCGAAATGGACGCCGCCGGCCGAGATGATCGCGCGCGATCCGAAACTCGAGATCTACAGCGTCGACAATGGCGGCATGCCTCCCGGCCTCGACAATCCCCTCGGCGCGCGCGCCCTTTACATCTTCCAGGATGGCGAGGATACGCTCTACCGCGTGCATGGTTCGCCGGAGTGGAATTCGATCGGGAAATCGGTGTCATCAGGCTGTGTGCGCCTGATGAACCAGGACATCATCGACCTTTACGACCGCGTGCCCGGCCAGGCCCCGATCGTCGTCACCAGCGGCGTCGGCTCGCAGCTGGTCGCGTCCTCCTACCGGAGAGCGATACCGATCGACGCCGGCGTTCCCGAGGGTTCGGTGCTGCTCGGCCGCGCGGGTTCTTTCTTCTAAGATCGGGCTCTGGCGTTTCGGGCTCGAACCGAACCCGAAATGCCGAACTCTAACGCCTTTTTGTCAGGCTGCCCAAAATTCCCCGCACCAGCGCGCGGCCGACCGACGAGCCGACGGACCGCACGACCGACTTGATCGCCGCTTCGGCGACGGACTGCCGGTTGGAGGCGCGCGGCGCGCGTGAAGTCGTGCTGCGCGAGCGGGTCGAAGGCGGCCGGTCGTAGCGGTCGTCCCGGCGAACCGGCTCATCTTCTCGGTCGTCGTCGCCAAAACCCGGGATTGTCCAGCGCGGGCGTCCGCTTTGCTCCTGCTCCTCGCGCTCGTCCGCCTCTTCTTCCCGCAACGTCTCGTCCGCCCGCTTTTGCAGCATCTCGAATGCCGATTCGCGGTCGATCGTCTTGTCGTATTGACCCGACACCGGGCTTGCGGCCATCAGCCCGGCGCGCTCCTGCGGGTTGATCGGCCCGAGCCTCGACGCCGGCGGGCGCACAAGCGTCCGCTGAACCATGGCCGGAATGCCCTTTTCCTCCAGCGTGGAGACCAGCGCCTCGCCGATGCCGAGTTGCGTGATCGTGATGGCGCAATCGAAATCCGGGTTCGGCCGGAACGTATCGGCCGCCGTGCGAACCGCCTTCTGCTCGCGCGGCGTATAGGCGCGGAGCGCATGCTGAACCCGGTTGCCCAGCTGCGCCAGCACGGTCTCGGGAATGTCGAGCGGGTTTTGCGTGACGAAATAGACGCCGACGCCCTTGGAGCGGATAAGGCGCACGACCTGCTCGACCCGGTCGATCAGCACCCTCGGCGCTTCGTCGAACAGCAGATGCGCCTCGTCGAAAAAGAACACCAGCCGCGGTTTTTGTGGATCGCCAATTTCGGGCAATTCCTCGAATAGCTCAGACAAGAGCCACAGGAGAAAAGTCGCGTAGAGGCGGGGGTTCATCATGAGCTTGTCGGCGGCGAGCACGTTGATCGCGCCGCGGCCGTCCTGTGTCGTGCGCATGATATCGGCGATCTTCAGCGCCGGTTCGCCGAAGAAATTCATCGCCCCCTGTTGCTCCAGGATGAGCAGCGAGCGCTGGATGGCCCCGACGGACGGCTTGGTCACATTGCCGTAGCGCGACCCGATCTCGTCGGCCCGCTCGGCGATGTTGGCCAGCAGCGCCTGCAGATCCTTCAAGTCCAGCAGCAGAAGCCCTTCCTCGTCCGCGATGCGGAAGGCGATGTTCATGATGCCTTCCTGGGCTTCGCTCAAATTCATCATGCGAGAGAAAAGCAGCGGCCCCATCTCCGAAACCGTCGCCCGGATCGGGTGCCCCTGTTCACCGAACAGATCCCAGAAGATGACCGGAAATTCCTGAAAGTCATACGGGTCCAGCCGGATCGTCGCGGCCCGGGCGGTCAAAAAATCCTTGGCCTCGCCCATCATCGCAATGCCCGACAGGTCGCCCTTGACGTCGGCGCAGAAGACCGGAACGCCCTGGTTGGAAAAGCCTTCGGCCAAGATCTGCAAGGTCACCGTCTTGCCGGTTCCGGTCGCCCCGGTCACCAGGCCGTGGCGATTGCCGTATTTCAAAAGCAACTCTTCCGGCCTTTGATAGCTGTCGTCGGGCTTGCGGCTGGCGCCGATAAAAATGCTGTCTTCGTCAGCCATATGTCGTCTCCGGTCCCGCCATCATAGAGCGCGAAAGCGCCCGTCCAGCTATAGGGGCGCGGTCCGAAGACGACAATGGGGGGCGGCTGAAAGGACGGGCAATCGGTTCAGACCTAACTGGGCCGCCCGCGTCGGCAGGAGATAAGCTTGAGCCAAGGCGTCAAATGAAAAACGCTCATCAGCACGTACATGGCGACCATTCCACTCAACATGGCGCCCAGCGGAAACGCATCTTGCGCGGGCGAACAAAGCATGTCCGATGAGCCGCCGCCCAGCACAGCCGACAGCAGCGCCATGATGGCGAAGGTCGGCGCAGCCGCCAGGGATAGCCAGCCGACCCCACCCAAGACGGCAGCGTTACCGCCGCCGGTAAGGGCCTCGCTCATGCCCTCAGCCTTTGCCGTACTCGTCGTGGCGGCGTAACCACAGCCCAGTCTCGTTGCGCCCCTTCGGAGCTCGATCAAGCCACTGATACATGCCCCACAGGCCGTCCAACCCTCGCGTAAAAGCCGAATAGGTGTGGTAAACGATGCCGTCTTCGAGCACGAACGCGCTCATGCCGGGCCTCTCGCGCGTGTACGCGGCCACATCGGTTCCGGTCGTGGCAGCGACCTCGGCGATAGGCCCCTCGCCGCGGTTCGTCAGCGCATCGCCGATCTTGCGCACAGGCATAGCCGGCTCTCGCCGATAGTTGTATTCGATACCCCCCTCGCGCTGTTGTTCCTCGGTGAAGGAGACATTGAAGTCGAAGTTGAACTCTTGGCCAAGCGAGGATACCCAAGGAAACGTCCACCCCATTCGTTGCTTGTAGGCCTTGAGAGTGGAGAGCGGCGCGCGCGATACCGCTGAAAATGAGACATCGTGGTTCGCCAAATGGACGACGACGCCGTTGAACCCGTCCGCGACCCCCGAACAGGAAGGACACCCCGCTTTGTAGTCGGGCCCGAACATGAAGTGATAGACGATCAGCTGTGAGCGCCCTCCAAAGAGGTCTGCCAGCGAGGCGCTCCCCTCGTCTGTATCAAATCGATAGGCCTTGTCGATCCGGACCCATGGCAGTTCCTGCCGTCGCTGCGCCAGCTCGTCGCTGCGCCGCGTCATTTCCTTCTCCTCGTTGAGCAGTGCGATCCGGGCCTTCAGCCACTGATCTCGCGAAACGATTTGATTCTGCATGATAACCTCCTGAATTGGCGATGATGTTGATCGGGAACAGTCACTTCAATTCGAGCAGCCGGATCGGCCGCCGAGCTTCGTTTTCCCGTTTGCGGGTTGGCTACGCTGCCGGTGCAGGCCTCGGATTCAGTCTTTTCTCAAGCGGGCAGCCGCCAGTCATACTCCTGCTTGAGGCGGCGCCAGCCGTCCCAGAAGGGCGCCGGCTCCTTGCCCTTCGCGCGGGCAACCAGAGTGTCGAGATGCATGTGCCAGCCGGCGCTGACGTTCAGCAGCATTGCGCGTTCGGGCACGCGGCGGTGGATCACGGTGAGCAGCACTTCGCCCCCCTCCGGCTCCAGTTCGAAGGAGACGCCGCCGGTGCTTCCCCAGGTAATGGCGAGCTTGCGGGGCGGATCGAGCTCGGTGATCCGGCTTTCCATCCGGTGATCTTCGGGGAAGTCCGCCGGCCGCCGGCCAGGCGGGTTGGAAAGCTCGTCGTTTCGCCAGACGAGTTCGAAGGTCGTGTCGACCTTCATTTCCATATGACCCGAAGCCATCCACTGGCGGCGCAGGTCGCTCTCCGTGAGATAGGCCCAGACGCGCTCTATCGGCCCGGGCAGAAGGCGTTTTATGGTCAGCGTGGCAGGCTCGCTCAGCACGCCATAGGGGTCCAGGGTCGCAAGTCCGTTCACTGGTTTTCTCCTTTTTTGGAGGTGGGGGTTTTTGTCGGGGTGGTTGTTTCGCGCGCGTCCTCCTGGCGGAGGAGTTTTTCGAGCACATCCAGGCGGTCGGTCCAGAAGCGTTCGTAGAAGCTCAGCCATTGGTGGGCGCTGGCGAGCGGTCCGGGATCGAGGCGACACAGATGGGTGCGGCCGCGAACCTCACGTCGGATCAGCCCGGCATTTTCGAGCGCCTTGATGTGCTTTGAGGCGGCCGCCAGCGAGATCGCGAAGGGTTCGGCGAGCTGGCCGACCGTTCGCTCGCCCAGACTGAGTTCGGCAAGCATCTGCCGGCGCGTGGCGTCGCCAAGGGCGTGAAAAACCAAGCTCATTTGGAGTGTTTCTAATTCAACCATGTGGTTGAATATACTCTATCGCTTTAGATAGTCAACCGATTTGTTGAATGATTGGCGTTTCATTTGCTTCGGAGGCGGTGCAGAAGCAGAAGAGAACAGTGCAGCGAGCAGTCTCCGGAGCTTGTCCCGGTTTTCACGCGCTATCGCATTGCGGCATTGAACCAGCCGCCCTAGAATTTGCCGAGGGTCGATCGGCTCGGCTATCAGGCCCTCGGCAAGGAATGTTCATGACGTCTGAAGACCTGTTGGGCCGCGCCGATTTTCCAGCGATGGACCGGACAAAATGGCTGGCGCTTGCCGGCAAGGCGCTTGCCGGCAAGGCGCTCGCCGGAAAAACGTTCGAGGACGCGCTGGTTTCGACGACGGATGATGGCATCCGCATCCAGCCAATCATGGAACGGGACGCTGACGCCCTGCCGCTGCCGCGCAAGAATCCCGACACGCGCTGGACGATCGTGCAGCGCGCCGACGATCCCGACCCGGTTCGCGCCAATTTGCAGGCGCGTGAAGACGTCGAGCAAGGGGCAACAGGATTGTCGCTCGTCTTCGAGGGCGCCCCGAACGCGTTCGGCTACGGCTTGCCAAGCTCCCCGGAAGCGCTGGAAACCGTCCTTGACGGGATTCCGCTTCATCTCGCTTCTATCCGGATCGACGTTCATCCCTCCAGCCGCGCCATGGCCGACTGGATGGTCGCCTATTTGACCAAACGGCGCGCTGATCCTTCCAAACTCAGCCTGTCCTTCGGCATCGACCCGGCCGCGATCTTTGCCGGCACAGGGCAGCTTCGCGTCTCGATCGAGGCGCTGCAGGCGTCGATGCCGCAATCGCTGGCGCATTTCTTCACGATGGGAATTCCCTTGCTGTTGCTGGAGGCCGATGGCCGCGTTTTCCACAATGCCGGCGCTACCGAAGCGCAGGAACTCGGAATCATGCTGGCCTCTTCGGTCGCGCATCTGCGGCTTTTCCAGGAGGCCCGGCAGGCGCTGGTCTACGCCGCGCCCCATATCGGCTTTGCCGTCAGCGTCGATCAGGACCAGTTCCTGTCCATGGCCAAGATCAGGGCGCTGCGCAAATTGTGGGCGCGCGTGCAGGACGCCTGTTCCATCCCGATCTCGAGCGCCACAATCCATGCCGAAACGTCTTACCGCATGATGACGCTGATGGACCCCGAAACCAACATCCTTCGCTCGACCATAGCGGCTTTCGCCGCGGTATCGGGCGGCGCGGATACCCTGTCCATCCTGCCGCACACGGTAGCTCATGGCCTGCCCGACGCCTTTGCGCGGCGCATCGCCCGCAACACGCAGCTTGTGCTGGCCGAGGAAAGCCACCTCGATTTCGTCGCGGATCCGGCCTGCGGTTCGGGCGGCATCGAAAGGCTGACGGCCGATCTCTGCGAAGCGGCCTGGAAGGAGTTCCAGACCATCGAAGCGGAGGGCGGCATTTTGGTCACCCTCGCCGGCGGCCATATTCAGAACCGCGTTCTGGCCGCGCGCGATGAACGGGCGCGGCGTTATCGGGAGAACGAGCGCCAGATCGTCGGGACGACGCTGCACCCGCGGAAAACCGAGAGACGCGTCGAAACCATCCCGGCGGAAAAACCTGTCCTCGCGGCGCAAGGAGCCGTTTTTTGTCAAAGGCTGGATGCGGTGCGAAACGACGAATCGCTGGCGGCCGGCCGATGATACCGGATTTCACCAAAATCGCGTGGAGCGACGCGGAAGGCTATGCTCCAGAGACGACCGCCACGCCTTGGTTGACGCCGGAGGGCATCGCGGTCAAGACCGTCTACGGCCCGGACGATCTTGCCGGGCTCCCCTTCCTTTACACATGGCCGGGCGCGGCGCCGTATCTCCGCGGCCCCTACCCGACCATGTATGTCCAGCAGCCCTGGACGATCCGCCAATATGCCGGCTTTTCCACCGCCGAAGAGTCCAACGCGTTTTACCGGCGCAATTTGGCCGCCGGCCAAAAAGGCCTGTCGGTCGCCTTCGATCTCGCCACCCATCGCGGCTATGACAGCGACCATCCGCGCGTCGCGGGCGATGTCGGCATGGCCGGCGTCGCCATCGATTCCATCCTCGACATGCGCCAGCTCTTCGACGGCATTCCGCTCAACGAGATGACCGTCTCGATGACCATGAACGGCGCGGTGCTGCCAATCATGGCGCTCTATATCGTCGCGGCCGAAGAACAGGGCGTCGCGCAGAAGGATCTGGCAGGGACCATTCAGAACGACATCCTGAAGGAGTTCATGGTCCGCAACACCTACATCTACCCGCCGAAACCGTCGATGCGGATCGTCTCCGATATCTTCGCCTACACGTCCCGGAACATGCCGAAGTTCAATTCGATCTCCATTTCCGGCTACCACATGCAGGAAGCCGGCGCGACGGCCGACCTTGAGCTCGCCTACACCATCGCCGACGGCATCGAATATGCTCGCGCAGGCGTGGCGGCGGGGCTCGACATCGACCATTTCGCGCCGCGGCTGTCGTTCTTCTGGGGGATTGGCATGAACTTCTTCATGGAGGTCGCCAAATTGCGCGCCGCGCGCCTGCTCTGGGCCGTGCTGATGCGGAAGCATTTTCGGCCGAAGGACGCCCGCTCGCTGTCGCTACGCGCGCATTGCCAGACTTCCGGCTGGTCGCTGACGGCGCAGGATCCCCACAACAACATCATGCGCACCATGATCGAGGCGATGGCGGCGACGCAGGGGCATACGCAATCGCTGCACACCAACTCCTTCGACGAGGCGATGGCGCTGCCGACCGACCATTCGGCGCGCATTGCCCGCAACACGCAACTGGTGCTGCAAGCCGAATCCGGCACGACGCGAATGATCGACCCATGGGGCGGCTCGGCCTATGTCGAGCGCCTGACGCATGATCTCGCCGCGCGCGCGATGACCCATATCGAGGAGATCGAAAATCTGGGGGGGATGGCGGCCGCCGTGGAGAAAGGCATTCCCAAGCTGCGCATCGAAGAAGCCGCCGCCCGTACCCAGGCGCGCATCGATTCGGCCAAGCAGGCGCTCGTCGGCGTCAATGTCTTCCGGCCTGACGCCGATACCGATGTCGATGTTTTGAAGATAGACAATGCCGAGGTGCGGGCGCGCCAGCTCTCGAAACTCCAGCGCCTCAAAGGGACGCGCAATGTCGGAGCGGTCGAAAGCGCGCTCGCTGCCCTGACCGAGGCGGCGCAAGGCGACGGCAATCTGCTCGACTTCGCGATCAGGGCGGCGCGGGCGCAGGCGACCGTCGGCGAAATCTCGCTGGCGCTGGAAAAAGTCTTCGGCCGGCATGCCGCGACGGTCCAGACCATTTCGGGCGTTTACCGGAAGGAACTCGGCGCGCATCCCGCCGCCGACCTGGTTCAGGAGAAAATCGAAGCCTTCGAGAAGAAAACCGGCGGAAAACCTCGCATTCTCGTCGCCAAGATGGGCCAGGACGGTCATGATCGCGGCCAGAAGGTCATCGCCACGGCCTTTGCCGATCTCGGTTTCGACGTGACCGTCGGCGCGATGTTCCAGACGCCCGCCGAGATCGCGCAGATCGCGGTGGAGCAAGGCGTTCACATCATCGGCGCGTCGTCGCTCGCCGCCGGCCATCTGACGCTCATCCCCGAATTGCGCGACGCGCTTCGAAAACTCGGCAACGACGACGACATCATGATTGTCGTCGGCGGCGTCATCCCATCCCAGGATACCCCAGCAATTCTGGCGGCAGGCGCGGTGGAAATCTTCCCGCCCGGAACGGTGATACCGGAGGCGGCTGAAAGGTTGCTGGATCGGTTGCTTGTGGAGTGAGCAATTTGCGCTACCTGACAGTGCTCGTCTGCCCAATCCAAGTGAGACGTTATAATGGCTGTTGAACCGTCGGATACGTGATGTTATACTCCTTGTTGTAACTGGAGCTTTCATTATGAACACCGTGGTTCGCAAGATCGGAAATTCCGAAGGCATTATCATTCCTAGGGAAGTGCTGGATCGGCTTAATCTGAAAGCCGGCGATTCGCTTGTTATTTCAGAGAGCAAGGAGGGTATCGTTCTCGCACCCGCGGACAATACGTTCGATAGGCAGATGGTAGCCGCGCGCGAGATCATGGACCGCTATAAGGTAGCATTGCAGAAACTCGCCGAATGAACTGGGAGTTTCCCACCCGGCAAGTCGTCGAGGCCTTGCACGCAGAGCAATTGCGTCGGCACGGCGGCGCGATGGGCCTGCGAGATGAAAATGCATTCGAGTCAGCGCTTCATCGCGCCGAGAACAAATCTGCGTTTGGAGACCCGAGTGCTTATGAACTTGCCGCCGCTTACGCCTACGGACTCGCCAAAAACCATCCGTTCGTCGATGGCAACAAGCGCACGGCCATCGTGACTGCCGCATTGTTCCTGGCCTTGAACGGCCACAGACTGACAGCGGACGACGGTCGTCTCTATCTTTTTACGATGGGCTTGGCCGCAGGCGAGATTGACGAGGCCAATGCGGCTGCATTTTTCCGGGACCACACTGTAAGCGTGGCGCGCCCCTAGTCTAGGTCGGCTGGCCCCGCACCTCTTCAATGAGATTTATCGGCGAACTGGCTATACGATGCCCATCCCCACGATCTGCCATTCCTTGCCGTTGACCGTCACCAGGACGCCGACCGATTTCCCGAACAGCGCCCGCGCCATCGGGGATACATGCGAGATGCTGCCGTGGCTCGCGTCCGCTTCATCCTCGCCGACGATTTTCCAGGCGTGTTTCTTGCCGTCCTCGCCCTCGATGGTGACCGACATGCCGAAGCGAACGACCTTGCTGTCCGGCTCAGGCTCCGACAACTCCGCGGACTCGCGGCGCGCGGTCCAATAGCGCAAATCGCGGGACAGGCGGGCGATGCGCGCCCGCTCAGGATCGGCTTCGGCCCGCGCCAATTCCTCGCGCAAATCCGTCAGCGATTTCTCGATCATCGCCAGACCTTCAGGCGTCACGAGATTGCGGCTGTCGCTGATCGGACGCTCGCTGATATCGGCCAGCGCATTCTCGTTGTCGTCTTCGCGAGTGAAGGCTCTGCTCATCGTCATCTCCTCCAGCGAGGCTATGCCGATGGGGCGGGCACCGCAACGTCTTTAGCCGAACCAACCGCTTCCGTCGGCCGCAGCGAGCCGACCGTCATGCCGTTCCAGTTTTTCATCGTCGGATTGGCCTGTTCCTGCAGCTTTTTCGCAATATCATGGTCGTCGCGAAACAAATCCGCGAGGACCGCTGCAATCATCACCTCTGCCGCGCGAACCGCGCCATCGTCACATTTCAGCGCAATGCCGAGACCGAGTTCCGGGACAGCGGCGCAATAGACGCCTTCGGCCCCTACCTTGACGAATATTCGGCCGGGCGCGATCCCCATCAGCCTGGTATCGGCCCGTTCCGTTCCGGCGACGAAAAAAGGCTCCGCCATGCAAGCGGCGAACAGACGTTTCGCCGCTTTGGCGCGTTCCGGCGCAAGGCCGTTGCCGGTCGCCATCCTGGCAAAGCCATGCGCCAGACTGCCGAGCGGAACCGCATAGGTCGGGATCGAGCAGCCATCGATGCCGCAATGGGCTTCGTCGTGGGCAGCACCTGTCAAGGCCTCCATCGCGTCGCGGACCTGTTTCTGAAGCCAATGTCCGGCGCCCGAGTAACCGCGATGGTCGATCCCGGAATGGCAACATGCGCAAAGGAAGCCGGCATGTTTCCCCGAGCAATTGTTGTGAAAGCAGACAGGCGACGCGCACGAGCGCGCCAGTTCGACCGTGGCCGCCTGAAACGACGGCCAATGGGCCCCGCATTCCAGCGCGCTTTCGTCGAGCCCCGCCTTCCCCAACATCGCGCGGGCAAGCTCGGTGTGGGTTACCTCGCCATTGTGCGATGCGCAGGCCAGCGCCAATTCGCGGTCACCGAAACCGTAAGCGTCGGCTGCGCCGCTTTCGACCAGCGGCAAGGCCTGGATCACCTTGACGGCGGAGCGCGGAAACACCGGCTTCGAAACATCGCCGATTTCGAGCACCCGTTTGCCGTCGCCGTCATAGATCGCGACCGAGCCCCGATGCGCGCTTTCGACAAGACCGCCACGGAGCACCTCGACAAGAACGGGATTGGTCATGCGGCTAACTCTCGCCCATCAGTCCGGCCGACAGAAAACCGCCATCGACCGACAGTGTGTGGCCATTGATAAAACTCGCTTCCGGCGAGAGCAGGAAGGCGATCGCCGCCGCCACTTCTTCCGGCTCGCCGTAGCGTCCTTGGGGGATGCAGCGCAGCCATGATTGCCTGTCTTCAAGACTGTGCAATTTCGCCACCATCGGCGTTTGAATGGGACCGAGCGCCACGCAGTTCACGCGCACGCCGCGATCGCCGAATTCGAGCGCCAGAACTTCCGACATCAGCTTGACGCCCGCCTTGGACGCGCCATAGGCGATATGGCCGCGATTGGCCCGAAGCCCAGAAACCGAAGCAACATTGACGATGGAGAGCGTCGCGCCCATCCGCTCAAGCGCCGCCTTGGCGGTGATGAAGGAGCCGACCAGATTGACGTCGAGAATCTCGCGGAACAGCTCCGC
>JBGTLX010000018.1:0-3026 GCA_041743855.1 Rhizobiaceae bacterium
ACATCTCTGTCGCTCGACGGCAATTGCCGCGGACTGATCGTGATCTCGCGCGCCATCGGCGCCAATATCAAGGCCGACGGCTCGAATTACAGCGGCTCTTACACCGGAGCCGGGACCGGCACGGCTGGACTGAACGGCAAGCGTTCCGGCAACGCGATCAATCTTGGCATCAGCTGGGCCAAGGAAGTCAACGGGGACCGTCAGGCTCAGTTGACAGTGAAAAAGGTGGGCGAGAACGGCATGACGCTGACCACCGTCGATGAAGATCCGAAGACCGGCAAAAGCGTAGTCACCAGCCAGATCAATCTGCGCCGTAGCTGACCCCCGTCCTAAACGACAAGCCTCAAGGCCGGGCGCTCAGCGACCGGCCTTTTTATGACCCAGCCTTGTTCATGAATCCACATCCTCGGGCGGATGCGCCTTGCGCCCTCTTCTGAATGTGTAACCGGTTTCTACGGCGGTCTTACCGAATTTTTCCCTCAAAACATCGATCGCGCCTTCGGCCATCGCCCGTTTTCGCGACTTGATGTCGACGAGATCGGGCGGATCTGCTTTGCCTGAATCCGAGAAGTCGCTGACGCCGATTCCGAGCAGCCTATAGCGCGTCCCGTCGGTCTCCTTCTCCAGCAGATGCAGCCCGGTCTGGAAAATCCGATCCGCCAAACGCGTCGGGTCGCCAAGCTGCCGGTTGCGCGTCCTTATCTTGAAATCCTGTGTCTTGAGCTTCAGAACCACCGTGCGACCTGCAATGCCGGCCTTCTTCAGCCGCGCGGAAACCTTTTCGGACAATGCGCGTAGCACCGGAACCAGATCGGCCGGCGACGCCAGATCGGTGTCGAACGTCGTCTCGGCCGAGACGCTTTTCGCGTCGTGTTCGGGGTAGACGCGCCGCTCATCCTGCCCCCGCGACAGATGGTAGAGCCGGTTGCCCATAGTGCCGTAACGGCGCATGAGATCGCCGCGTTCCAGCTTTTGCAACTGGCCGACGAGACGGATGCTGTCGCGTTCCAGCGTCGCCGCGAACGCCTTTCCCACGCCCCAGATCAGCGTCACCGGCTGCTCGGCGAGGAAAGTCAGCGCCTCTGCTTGGCCGATGATCGAAAATCCGCGCGGCTTGCGGAACTCCGACGCGACCTTGGCCAGGAATTTGCAATAGGAAAGCCCGACCGAAACGCCGATGCCGATTTGCTTCTCCGCGTCGAGAGCGAATCTGGCAAGTACGATGGCGGGCGGATGGCCGTGCAGTCTTTGGGTACCTGACAGGTCCAGAAACGCCTCGTCTATCGAGATCGGCTCGACCAGCGGCGTCAGCGACTGCATCAGCGCACGAACCTCGCGGCCGACGCGCGCATACTTCTCCATGTCCGGCTTTATCACGACCGCTTCGGGGCAGGCCGCAAGCGCCTTGAACATCGGCATCGCCGAACGCACGCCATGGATTCGCGCAATATAGCAGGCGGTGGACACGACGCCGCGTTTGCCCCCGCCGATGATCACTGGCCGGTCGCGCAGTTCGGGCCGGTCGCGCTTTTCCACCGCCGCGTAAAATGCGTCGCAATCGATATGGGCGAGATGCAGTGCGTAGAGTTCGGGATGCCTGGCAAGTCTTGGGCTGCCGCAGCGCTCACAACGCTTGGCGTGCCCTGACTGCAAAGCCAGGCAGTCACGACAAAAACCGTGGTTGGGATCGTTGACAGGAGCGGACATGACTGCGAACATAAAGAGAACGATGCAATCTTAGTCCAGTGCGCCGCCGTGAACAATACAATACCCCGGAAGGGCATCATGACGCTTGCCATTGCGCCGCTGACGCCCGATCTCTGGCCGGCCTTCGAGGACCTGTTCGGCAAGCAGGGCGCCTGCTACGGCTGCTGGTGCACGCATTTCCGCCTGCCGCCGGCGATGCGGCGGGACAACGACCGCGAGCGCAACAAGGACCATATCAAGGCAAGAATCGCAGCCGGTCCGCCGCCCGGCCTGCTGGCGATCGAGGACGGCAGCGCCATCGGATGGATGCAGATCGGGCCGCGCGCCGACGTTCCCGAGTGGAACAATCAGGGCAGGGGCTCCGCGCCCATCGATCCCGCGGACGCGGCCGATCCGGCGATCTGGGCGATTTCCTGTTTTTTCATTCGCAACAAAGCGCGCGACAAGGGACTGACCCACCTGCTTGTCGAGAGCGGCGTGTCGTTTGCCCGCGAAAACGGGGCGCGATGTGTCGAAGCCTGTCCTATGGACCAATCTCGCGATTCGCGCTCGATCGGGCTGTTCGTCGGCTCGACGAGGGTTTTCGAAAAAGCCGGCTTTGAGCGGATGGTGGAGCGCAAGGCCGGCCGACCGCTGATGCGGCGGGCCCTGTGACGTGGATTTAGGCCGAAATGTCGTGGCTGTCGTCGCCAAGCGGCAGTACGCGCAAAGCTTTGGCGACCGCGCCGGGCGCGATGCCGGTCGCTTCGGAAAACTGCATCAAGGTCGGCTCATGGGCCAGCATGAACTGCAGGACGCCAGCCAGGAAGCCTGGCTCGCCGGCGGCTTGCCGGATCGAGTAGGCTTCGATGCCGGTGATTGCCAGAAAACGTGGCAACAGCGCGGGATCGTTGGCGACGAAGCCCAGCGCCTTTATCGCCAGCGCCTCGGCGTCTTGACGGGATGACGTGTCGCTGGCCATTGTTGCTGTCTCGTTGGTGACTGAACCCGGCTTCGGACTATCCGCAACGGGAGCTTACAGCAAGTCCGCCGGCGCCCGCTTGCAACTCCTGATCGCGAGTGGATGGTTTTCACGTGCCGATTTCCGTTTCGTCAATCATCTTGGCGTAGCTTAAGATCGGGTTTGGCTGCATTTTGCATGTGCGAGCGGCATGGCGCGCGACGATGCTGGCGGGCGGAACGGGGAGTTAATGCCGAAAAAGGTAATGATCGTCGAGGATAACGAGCTTAACATGAAGCTCTTCCGCGACCTGATCGAGGCAAGCGGCTACGAGACGGTCCGCACGAGGAACGGCCTCGAAGCGCTCGACCTCGCGCGC
>JBGTLX010000019.1:0-3086 GCA_041743855.1 Rhizobiaceae bacterium
TCGTCATGTTCCCGGAGCTCGTCCTCGTGCCGCTTGCCTGGCTTCGCTGAAGATCCAGGTAGGGCACGGGCTTTTCGAGAAGAAGAAGACCAAGTTCAACAACGGAGGAAGAAACCATGAAATTGATCATTCTGAAAAGCCTTACCGCCGCGCTGTGCGCCGGCGTCTTCGCCGCACCGGCTTCCGCGCAGTTTCAGGAACGCACGATCCGCGTTTCCAACGGCGTTGCCGAGGAACATCCGGTCGGAGACGGCGTCAAGGCGATGACCCAGTGCCTGACCGACAAGTCCGGGGGCAAGATGACGCTGACCGCGTTCTGGAGCGGCGCTCTCGGCGGCGACCTCGACGCCACACAGGCGCTGCGTTCCGGCACGCAGGAGATGGTAATTACCTCGACCTCGCCGCTGGTCGGCATCCTGCCCGCGCTCGGCGTGTTCGACCTGCCCTTCCTGTTCGCCGACGAGAAGGAAGCTGATGCGGTTCTCGACGGTGAATTCGGAACCTATGTGTCCGGGCTGATGCCGGCGGTCGGCCTTGTCAATCTCGCCTATTGGGAGAACGGGTTCCGCAACCTGACCAATTCGCAGCGCGCGGTAGCCGGCGTGGATGACATCAAGGGGCTGAAGGTCCGCGTGATGCAGAACAACATCTTCCTCGATTCCTTCGCAAACCTCGGCGCCAACGCCGTGCCGATGGCTTTCGGCGAGGTGTTCACCGCGCTAGAGACAGGGGCCATCGACGGTCAGGAGAATCCGGTGGTGACGATCGACACGTCGAAATTCTCCGAGGTGCAGGACCATCTCACTCTGTCGCGTCACGCTTACACGCCGTTCATGGTGCTCTACTCCAAGCCGTTGTGGGACCAGCTTTCGGCGGAAGAGCAGACCGCGTTGCAGGAATGCGCGGTGGTCGGCCGCGACGTCCAGCGCAAGGCGAGCCGCGATCTTGGCGAGAAGTCGCTGGCCAATGTCAAGGAAGCGGGCATGGAAGTGACCGAACTGACGGCGGAAGCGCAGGCTGCCATGCGGGAGGCGGTCCAGCCCGTCTATGAGAAGCATGCCGCGACGATTGGTCAGGAGGTCGTCGATCGTATGATGGCCGAGCTGAAGAAACTGCGCGGCCAATAAGCAGGCGGACGCCTAAACACGGGGCGGCGGCTCCAGGCCGCCGCCCTTTCTCCCAAGGATCCTTTTTAAGTGAGAATCACATTTGTCGACACCGTCCGGGTGGGCGAGTTTCCCAACATTATCTGGGTTCGAATTCACACCGACGAAGGCCTCACCGGCCTCGGCGAAACTTTTATGGGCGCCGCCGCGGTCGAAGCTTACATTCACGAAACCGTCGCGCCGAAGCTGATCGGCCGCGATCCGCTGCAGATCGAGGCGATCAACCGCGACCTGATCGGCTATCTCGGCTGGCGCGGCGCAGGCGTCGAGACGCGCGGTAATTCGGCGGTGGACATCGCGCTCTGGGATCTGTTCGGGCAGGCTCTCGGCGTTCCCGTCAGCGTCGCGCTGGGCGGCAGGAGTCGCGATTCGATCCGCACCTACAACACCTGCGCGGGCTACCAATATGTCCGCGACACCCGCGCCCAGGCGGTCGAGAATTGGGGCGTCGGCGTCACGGCCGGCCCCTACGAGGATCTCGACGCCTTCTTGAACCGCGCCGACGAACTCGCCCACTCCCTGCTTGAGCAGGGTATTACGGGCATGAAGATCTGGCCGTTCGACATAGCGGCTGAGCGCACCGGCGGGCTCGACATCTCGGCCGATGAGTTGCGCACGGCGCTAAAGCCTTTCGAGAAAATCCGCGCCGCCGTCGGCGACCGTATCGACATCATGGTCGAGTTTCATTCGCTGTGGCAGCTTCCCGCCGCCCAGCGCATAGCGCGCGCTCTCGGCCAGTTCGACACCTACTGGCACGAAGACCCGGTGCGGATGGATTCGCTGGAGACGCTGAAGGCCTATGCGCCGCACTCGAAGGCCATGATCTGCGCCTCCGAAACGCTGGCCTACCCGCACGCCTTCCGCGACTATCTGGCAACGGGCGTCGCCGGCGTCGCCATGCTCGATCTGTCCTGGTGCGGCGGACTTTCGGAGGCCCGAAAGATCGCCGGCATGGCCGAGGCGCACCACATTCCGGTCGCACCGCATGACTGCACTGGACCGGTCGTGTTCATGGCGTCGTGCCATTTCTCGCTGCATGCGCGCAACGCGCTGATCCAGGAGTCGGTGCGCGCCTTCTATACCGGCTGGTACAAGGAACTGGTGACCGACCTGCCCGTCGTCACGAATGGCCAGATCACGTTGGGCGAAGCGCCCGGACTTGGCCTGACGCTTCTGCCCGGACTGACGGAGCGTACCGATGCCATTGTCCGCGTCAGCACTGTTTGAGGTCGAACTGATCCGATGACCACCGAAGCCGTCCAAGGCCATTCTGCCGGTTCGCGCGCGACACAACTCGGCATCGCGATCATGCTTGCCGGCATGCTGCTGTTCGCCCTGAACGACGTGATGGGCAAATGGCTGGTGGCGACCTACAGCGTCGGGCAGGTTCTGCTGATCCGCAGTGCGGCGGCCCTGCTCATCCTGTCGCCCTTCGTCTGGAAAGCAGGCCTTCGCGCACTCATCAACGTCGAAAGGCCCGGCATGCAGGCGCTGCGCGTCCTGTTTTCGTCGGCCGAGGTCTACTGCTTCTATTTCGCCGTCACCTATCTGCCGCTCGCCGATGTGATGACCTACTGGCTGGCCGCGCCGATCTACGTCGCGGCGCTGTCGCCCTTTCTGCTCGGCGAGCATGTCGGCTGGCGGCGCTGGTGCGCGATCGTCGTCGGCTTCTGCGGCGTCATCGTTGCGCTGGAACCCTCCGCCGCGACGTTGACCGCGCCGGCGCTGATCTCGATCCTCGGCAGTTTCGCCTTCGCCTTCATGCTTTTGTCCGGCCGCACCTTGCGCGGCACGCCCGACACGGTCCTGGTGTTCTGGCAGATGGCCGGCGCGGGTCTGGCCGGGCTCGCCACGGCGCCGATGGGCTGGGTGACCCCGTCCGCCCCGGATTTCATGCTGCTCGCACTGCTCGGCGTGGTG
>JBGTLX010000020.1:0-4620 GCA_041743855.1 Rhizobiaceae bacterium
TCGCGCGCAGCCAGCCGCGGCATGTCCGACATGTCGATACGCAACCTCTTCATCATTCCAACGATCCTGTTCCTGATCGTCTTCAACATTTTCCCGCTGCTCTATTCTCTGGGCTATTCCTTTACCGACTTTCGCGCCTCGACCAATGCGCCGGCCAATTTCGTCGGCCTGCGAAATTACCGTGAGTTGCTCAACGACCCCTTCATCTGGTCGAATTTCGCCATCACGGCGCAGTATGTGATCGTTTCGGTCACCGGCCAGGTGATCGTCGGCTTCGGCGTCGCGCTGCTGCTCAACCGTGCGATCCCTTTCAAAGGGTTGATCACGACGTTGCTCCTGCTGCCTATGATGCTGTCCATGGCTGTCGTTGGCCTGTTCTGGAAGCTGCTCTACGATCCGTCCTGGGGCGTCATCAACTATGTGCTCGGCCTCGGCTCGTTCGAATGGCTGTCCAACCCGGGCATGGCTCTTTACGCCATCGCCATAACCGACATCTGGATGTGGTCGCCCTTCGTCATGCTGCTGTCGCTGGCCGGCCTGTCGGCGGTGCCCAAGCATCTCTACGAGGCCGCTGCGATCGACCGCGCCGGTTCGTTCTACACCTTCTTCCGCATCACCTTGCCCCTGGTCGCGCCGATCCTGATGATCGCCATCATCTTCCGCACCATGGAGGCGTTCAAGACCTTCGATCTCGCCTACATCCTGTCCAGCCAGCCGACGACCGAGGTGATCTCGATCCGGCTCTACAAGATGGCCTTCCAGGAATGGCAGACGGGGCGCTCCTGCGCGCTCGCCTACATCGTGCTGATCATGGTGCTGGCCATCACCAACATCTATGTAAAATACCTCAACAAGGTGAAGGAGCGCTGAGATGGCGGCCGTAAGAACTGGCCGCGAGAAGACGCTGAACCGCATCGCCATCGCCGCCGTCCTGATCATCACCCTGATTTTTCTCGCGCCGATCTACTGGATCGTGGCGACCTCGTTCAAGCCGCGCAATCTGGCGACCACGATCCCGCCCACGGTGGTCTTCACGCCGGAAATCTCGCCCTTCGTCAAGCTCTTCACCAGGCGCTCGCAGTTGCGCGAGCCGGTCGAGCAGGAAGTCTACGACGCGGCGCCCTGGTGGGAGCAGACCATCTTCGACGGCGGCGAGAAAATCGTCCGGTCCGGGCGCGGCGAGGTGCAGTTGTCGGGCTATCCGAGCCGGTTTCTCAACTCGCTGATCGTCGCCATCAGTTCTACCATCCTCGCCGTCGGAATGGGCACCTTCACGGCCTACGGATTTTCGCGATTCCGCGTCAAGGGCGAGGCCGACCTGCTCTTCTTCATCCTGTCGACGCGCATGCTGCCGCCGGTCGTCGTCGCCATACCGATGTTCCTGATGTATCGGGCGGTCGGGCTGAACGACACGCATTGGGGGCTGATCATCCTCTACACCGCCTTCAACCTCAGCTTCTCGGTCTGGTTGATGAAGGGTTTCATTGACGAGATTCCGAAGGAATATGAGGAGGCAGCACTTGTCGACGGATATACGCGCATGCAGGCTTTCTTCAAGATCGTGCTTCCGGAAGCCGCCACCGGCATCGCGGCCACCGCCGTGTTCTGTTTCATCACCGCCTGGAACGAATACGCCTTCGCGCTGATCATGACCAACCGCCGCGCTCAGACCGCGCCGCCCTTCATCCCGAGCCAGGTCGGCTCCGGCCTGCCGGACTGGACCGTGATCGCCGCCGGCACCTTCCTGTTCCTGCTGCCGGTCGCCATCTTCACCTTCCTCCTGCGCAACCATCTGCTGCGCGGCATGTCGTTCGGAGCGATCCGCAAATGATCCACAGCGCAACGCTTCAAAGGATCGCCGAGATCGTGATGGTGCTGGGCATCATCGCGCTCTGCCAGCCCTGGAACCTGTTTCTTCATCGCTACGGGCTCACCATCATCATCATCGGGCTGTTGACGTTCATGTTCACGGGCTGGTTCGGCAAGCCGGACGGGAAAACTGCAAGCGCCGAGGGAACATTCGATGTCTCCGATCACCATGAGGGTCGCACATGACCCAGATCGAGCTTCGCCGCGTCCAGAAATATTTCGGCCCCATCCAGGTCATCAAGGACCTGAACCTCGTCGTCGAAGACAATGAGTTCATCGTGCTGCTCGGCCAATCCGGCTGTGGCAAGACGACCACGCTGCGCGCCATTGCCGGACTGGAGACGATCGACGAGGGCGACATCCTCATCGACGGCCAGCCGGTGCAGCATCTGAAGGCCGCGGATCGCGACATAGCGATGGTGTTCCAGTCCTTCTCTCTCTACCCGCACATGACCGTGTTCGAGAACATTGCCTTTCCGCTCCGTGCCACGCGCATGAACCGGAGCGATCTCGACAGCCAGGTGCGCGAAATCGCCAAGGTGCTGCGCATCGTGCACATGCTCGACAAGCGGCCCTCGGCGCTGTCGGGCGGCGACATGCAGCGCGTCGCCATCGGGCGGGCTCTGGTGCGCCGGCCGAAGGCGCTGCTGATGGACGAGCCGATTGGCGCGCTCGACGCCATTTTGCTAGAGGAGATGCGCGCCGAGATCAAGCGGCTGCACATGCGCCAGGGTTCCACCACGATCTATGTCACGCATGACCAGGTCGAGGCGATGGCTCTGGCCGACCGCATCGTCATCATGCATGAGGGCGTGCTGCAGCAGGTCGGCACCCCTTCGGAAGTCTATGCTTACCCGGCTAATCTTTTCGTCGCCCAGTTCGTAGGCAGCCCGGTGATGAACGTCGCCGCGGCGTCCGTCACCCAGGCTGGATCGGGCGCGTCGGTCAGGGTTGACGGGGCCGATGAAGGCTTCGCCTTTCCGCCGGAACTGCTGTCCCGTCTCGAGGCGAAGCGTGGCGTCAGCGGACAGCTCTCGCTCGGCATCCGTCCCGAAGGGGTGTTGATCGCCCACGAGGCCGGCGAGGGGTTCATGCCGGTCGAGGCGCACATCATCGAGCCGCTCGGCTCTTTCGACATCGTCGATCTGACGGTCGGGTCGCAATTCCTGCGCGCCCGCACCCGGAGCGGGTTCGTCGGCAAGGCCGGCGACCGGGTCTTTGCCCGCATCGATCCGCGCCAAGCGCATTTTTTCGACAATGTCAGCGGTGAGTCGCTCGGAGTGAGGCTGTAGCCATGGCCCACATCCAACTCAAAAACATCACCAAAAACTTCGGCAGCCACACCGCGCTGAAAGGCCTCGATTTCGAGATTAGGGACGGCGAGTTTTTTGTCCTGCTCGGCGAGACCGGGGCCGGCAAGACCACCACGCTCCGCCTGATTGCCGGGCTGGAAAAACCCGACCAAGGGCAGATCCTGATCGATGGGGTCGACGTCGCCGACTGGGGCGCGGCCGAGCGCGACGTGGCGCTGGTGCTTCAGCAATACTCGCTCTATCCGCGCTTCACGGTCAGGGAAAACCTGGAGTTTCCGCTGAAACCCAAGATTCGGCGCGTGCCCGACGCCGAAATCAAGGAACGCGTGGACCGTGTCGCAAAAACGCTGCGCATCGAGCATCTGCTCGACCGCAAGACCGACAAACTGTCCGGCGGCGAGATGCAGCGGGTCTCGATCGGCCGGGCGATCGTCAGAAAGCCGCGCGTCTTCCTGATGGACGAGCCGCTGTCGGCGCTCGACGCCAAACTGCGCGAGGCGCTGCGCACCGAACTCAAGAATTTGCAGATGAATCTCGGCGCGACCTTCCTTTTCGTCACCCACGACCAGATCGAGGCGATGTCGATGGGCGACAGGATCGGCATCCTCAACAACGGCAATCTGGTGCAGACGGGCACGCCCAACGACATCTACAACAATCCCAAGAACACTTTTGTCGCCCGCTCGGTCGGGTCGCCGCCGATGAACCTTCTGGAAGGCTCGTTGCGCGACGGCCGCGCTATCGTGGCGCCGATGAATTTCGAGCTTCCCTATGCCGGTACCCACAATGCCGGAGCGGGCGCCGACGGACGGCCGATCATTTTCGGCATCAGGCCCGAGGATCTTTATCTCGAATCAGGCGCACCGGTGGAAGCGCGCGTTCATGACGTGGAAAACCATGGCGTCGAGAAAATCGTGACGCTCAGCGCCGGCGACACCATGGTTCGGGCCACCGTTCCCGCGCGAACGGAACTGGCCATAGACGAGGCGGTGCGCTTCGCCTGGAACCAGGACAAGGTCATGCTGTTCGACCGGGCCAGCGGCGTCAGCCTGCGTCATGTTGGGCCCTTCGAGGCTCGCTCCGCTAGCACCTCAGAATGAGGGAGGTCGGCGCAAAGCGTCTTTCAAGCCCGGTCGTCGACTGGCGACACCACGGATACAGTTTCACTCACCTGGAAATTGAGAGTGCTCAGCAGCTACCTCCCTCATCCTGATGTGCGAGCCCGCACAACGCTTTTTTGAACAGCACAAGCCTTATCAGGCGAGCTTCGAAGGACGCACCTCACCCCGCCTTCACCCACTGCTTCGGCAGATGCGCTGCACGCGCGAATTGCGGCGCGGGATGAAATTCGTGTCCGAGGGTCGCCGCCGCCCGCCATGGCCAGCGTGGATCGGCCAGCAGCGCGCGCGCCAGCGCCACCATATCGGCGCGTCCGCTG
>JBGTLX010000021.1:0-4646 GCA_041743855.1 Rhizobiaceae bacterium
CAGGATGAAGCAGTCGCGCTTGTAGAGATCGATCCAGCCGTTGGAGGTGGCCCCGTCGATCTCGGTCTTCACCACGTGCCGTTCGAACACATAATCGTTGCGGCCGGTGTCGCTCTGCGTCGGTTGCGGTTGGTCGAGGCCGAGCAGCGCGCATAGGTCGGTCACGAATAGCTGCGTGTTGGCGCGCTCATTGCCTCCCGAAACTTGCCACTTGGCGATAAATTCATCAGCGTCCACGTGCCCTCCGTGAGCACATTGGGGGTAAGCGTCGGAAAAGAAAAGGCGCTACGAATGGCAACTGGCGCAGGGCAACGCGACCGGACTTGGGCCATAAGCGGACTAGTTGCTTTAAGATCCCCCTAGAATGGAAATCGGACCTTCGTTTGCAGACTTATAGCCAGAGCGGTCGACTGGTCCACCCAGCGGGAAACCCCATCATCGTAAGATTCCCTATCGGATGTGTCGCCAATAATGCACTTAAGTCCGCAACCCACGTCGATGCCGGGTCAACCTTCCGCGCCAGAAAGCCGATGAATACCAGGGAATTGTAGAGCAAGGCCGGACCGCCACCGCTTGGCACCTCCAGCGTCGCGGAGAGATCGCCAGGCTTATTGGGCAGCTTGGGCCGGATCAGGAATCCCCGATTCCAGAGACGGGCGTGGTGGGCGCAGCTATTGCGTACTATCGAGAGATGCTTGAGCAATGGCACCAACAAAGCCTCGGGCAGACCCATCGGTTGCGCGATGACGTTACGCAACGCCCGGTCGTCGAGCGAAGAATACCATCGCGATAGCTGTCCGAACGACATCATCTCGGCAACCATCCACACCGGCGGCATCGCAGGGTCGTCATAGGTTCTGCGATAATGATCGATATAGGTTTCGGGCGAGGTGCCGACCTCACGTGCGAGCCGGGAGAGATTGTCGTGGAACTGGCGACGGTCGGTGTAGAGCGCGGCGTTCAGGTAGCCATGGGGACCGCCATGTTGCGCCAACGCATAAGCCCAGTTGCCTCGTATCGCGACCTCAATCCTTTCGATCGCGTTGAGGAGCAGGAGCCGCAGATGCCTGTCGAACTCATAGAGGGCGGTCACGGTGTCGAAGTCCGTACCCGGTAGGAACCGCGGCCCGGGCTGTCCCTTGGGATATTCGAAGGGCAACCAATAAGCGCTTAGTCGGTAGTAGCTGACATGGCGTAGCCAGTGCTCGGCGCGCGGAATATCCGCTATCGTCATCCCCTGTGTGGTGAGATGCGCGATCTGCTGAGCGATCGTCGTGGCAGGCTTGTTGAAGGGTCGGGTCACTGAGCTATCTAGCTTCCATGGCGCCGGAAATAAAAGACCCGCCAAGTGTGCATATCCTTGCGGACAGAGGCCTGGCGGGTTCGATTACCCGTGAGATAGGAGGGAAAATCCTACATTTCAACTAAATGTTTCACCGATGAGACGAGGCGTTCCAGCGCTGCTCCGTGCCTCTACGGGCGCTCTCGGCGCGCGCAAGGATGCCGTCCCGATATTTGGCTTTCATCTGCGGGATGAGCTGCGCCACCATCGGATTGCTACGATAGGCGCTGAGTTTACGATCGATCGCGGTCTCCATTGAGCGAATCGCCTCATCGATGCTGGCCTGATCGTCCGGATCAAAACGAACCTCCATGATCGTGCCGTCGAGCTCCTTGAACGCACGAGAAGCATCGTCGAGCGTCTTTTGCAGTTTGTCGAAACCAGTGATCTTCACCATCGATTCCTCCTATTTTGCCCAATGCCCCAGAACCCATTCCCACTGTCCCCGGTCATAATCATAGCGCCAGTGCGCCCGCACCCACTTGGTCTTTCCGAGCGGCCGGAGGGTCTTCATGTTCTGCAACCGATCGATGGGCTTGATTGGGCGGATCGGTCGCAACGGGCGAATCTTTTTCATGTGGTTTCTCCATAGAGAGAGGGCCGCACCTCGCGGCGCGGCCCAATCCCTCAACCTTTCGGGGGATACGGATCGTTTCCGTAAGACCAAGCCTCACGGAAACGAGCATCACTGCCCTGGATCCGCAGCTCGGCACCCTGATTACGGGCGATCTCGCGCCCGCGCTGGATCGCTTCGGCCTGGGTGTCATAGGCGCCGGTGAGACGGCTGTTGCCTTCACCGCGAACGCCCCAGCCCTCTCCGTTGCGAACGACGTATTGATTCTTGCCACTCATGATTGTGCCTTCCAAACATATAAAATGGAGGTTTCACCGCCTAACTGCTTGACTCGACTGGTCAGGCATGATTCCTCGTTTCGTACGTAAGGCAGTTTCAGTCATGAGACGCTTCTGTCTTACATGTGAAACGGTATGGCGATGGCGGCTCGGAGTCAAGCCCTGCTGCAGTCGGGAGATTCTATGGCGCTTCCTATCGAGGAACTTGGCCGACTCATGCTGCAGAAGCGCGGTGCACGAGGTATCCGCGCCGCTGCGGCCGAAGCTGAGATCAGTCCTGCCACGATGTCACGCGTGGAAAACGGAAACGTGCCCGATTTGGCCACTTTCGCGAAGATCTGCCGTTGGCTTGGCGTCGATCCCGCAACATTTCTCGGTGTGGACACCCCCGCGCCCGCAGCCCCCCGCCCGGCTGTGGTTCATTTCCGGAAGAAGAAGACCGTATCCGTCGATACCGCGCAGTCACTCGCTGAGCTAATACTCGCTGCCCAAAAGGCAAAAGATGCTCGTCTGGAGCTCATGCGCCGATAGTCATGCGAAGGGGGTTCAAAGCAGACGCAGAACGGCGCGCCGAATCCGCCCGCACGTTGCTGGGCCTTCCGTCAATGGCAAAACTCGATCCATGGGACTATGCGGCGGCGCTTGATGTCTTGGTGCTCGGCGCTGATGAACTCGACCTGGATCCCGCACACGCGGCGCAGCTTCTCGAACGTGATCCCAGCAGTTGGTCCGGGATGACCTTGGATGAGGACAGCGTGCGGCTGATCGTACTCAACAGTGCGCATAGCCGTCGGCGGCAATGCTCCACATTGATGCACGAGCTTGCCCATCTGATCCTCGATCATATCCCGGCAAGCGTGAACGTCTCGCCCAGCGGGCTTACCTTGCTGTCCGACTATTCCGATGAGCAGGAAGAAGAAGCCGACTGGCTAGGTGCCGCCCTGCTCCTTCCGCAGGCCGCGCTTCTTCATCATCGCGGCGCCGGCGGCACCATCACGGACATCGCCACGATGTTCGGCGTCAGTGATGACCTATGCAATTGGCGCTGCCGGATGACTGGTGTGGAGAAACGGATGGCATTTCGCCGGAGATAGTTCGCCCCCTTAAGGTAGGTCGCTCATCACACTCTGCACGGCCAGCATCGATGCGGGTGGGCTCCAGACAAGGTCGCGAGTTGGGCCGAATGCGGACTGGCAAGTTCTAAGCAGCTAAGCGCAAAAGCGGCCGTTCGTTCACATGGTTGGCAGGTCGCCATTTGATTCTTGCTGTTCTTCGTTTGTATCCGTTTCCAAAGCTTCCTACATGATGGGCAGCAACTCGAGGATATAGCGCATGTTGGACAAGAAGGGGGTCCTGTTCTGGCCCGTCGGCACCGGTGACAGCACGACCTTCGTTGTCGAACCGGACAGCCTCATCTTCCAAGTGGATCTGCGCCACACGGCAAAATCCGAGGACGAAGACACGGACGGCGCACCTATCGTCGACAAGCTAATAGAGCACCTGCCGAAGGACGGCGACCGGCCTTACCTGTCTGCCTTCGCGCTCACACACCCGGACAAGGACCACGTTCAGGGCTTCCAGCAGTTGCTCGACAGCGCCGATATCGGCGAACTCTGGTTCAGCCCGTGGATCTTCCGCGACAGCGACGACGATGGCCTTTGCGAGGACGCCATCGTCTTCCGTACCGAGGCGCACCGCCGTGTCGACGCGACGATCGCGGCCGGCGGCGACCCGGGCGCCGGCGACCGGGTACGGCTCATCGGGCACGACCCGTTGCTCGAGGAGGAGCACTACCAAGGCTTCCCGCGCCAGTTTCTGACTATCCCGGGCAACTCGGTCACGATGCTGGACGGCGTGGACTACCCAGACCTCTTCAAGGTCTTTATCCACGGACCGTTCAAACCTGAGGACATGGTCGGCGACCGCAACAACACCAGCCTGGTCATGCAGGTTGTGCTGGGCGGCGACCCTGCGGCCGGGGGTGTTCTTCTGTTCGGCGACCACAAGTATCCCACCATCCGCAAGATCATCGACGTGACGCGGGCGCACGACAATGAAGATTTTCTGAGGTGGCAGGTGCTGCTCGCGCCGCACCACTGCAGTAAGTCGGTGATGTATCAAGACGAAGACGGTAAGACCGTCCTTAAACAGGACATTCTGGACGATCTGGAGGCCCTACAGGTCGGCGACGGCGTCATCGTTGCTTCGAGCGCCAGCGTGCCAGCGTCCAACGCCGCTGGCGACAATCCACCCCACGCCTCCGCGAAAGCGCGCTACGAGGAGATTGCGAAGGGCCAGTTCCTTTGCACTCATGACGACGGCGGCCACGCCGAGCCGCTGCGCTTCGAGCTGTCCGAAAACGGGCTGACTTTCGACGGCACGCTCGCCGAGGAGGGCGGGAGCAGCGCGCTCGCGGCCGCTGTGTCGGAGGCGCGGGGCAGCGAGGCGACGC
>JBGTLX010000022.1:0-3344 GCA_041743855.1 Rhizobiaceae bacterium
CGAGCCGATGCAGGTGCGCGACGTGTCGCTGCTGTGGCGGGCGATCATCGCGCTGACCATCGCCTATTCGTCCTTCGTCGCCGAGATTTTCCGGGCAGGAATCCAGGCGGTCGATGTGGGCCAGGTCGAGGCGGCGAAGGCTCTCGGCCTGTCGCGCTACCGGCGCTTTCGCCACATCATCTGGCCGCAGGCGTTTCGCACGATCCTGCCGCCTTACGGCAACGACTTCATCGCCATGGTCAAGGACAGTTCGCTGGTCTCGGTTCTGGGCGTGGCCGACATCACCCAGATGGGTAAGATTTACGCCGCCGGGTCATTCCGCTTCTTCGAGACCTATTCCATCGTCGCCTACATCTATCTGGTGCTGACCATCGGCCTGTCGCTGGCGCTGCGGGCGCTGGAGGCGCGGTTGCGGAGGGGGCAGAATGACGGGCGATAGCGACAAGGCCGCGCTCGACCAGGTCTATGCGTCGAAAAACCCGGCGGAACTCGCCGCCGCCTATGCCGCCTGGTCGAATTCTTACGACAGCGAAACAGCGGCGTTGGGCTATTGCCTGCCGTTCGTCGTGACGGCCTGGGTCGCCCGGCATGTGCCGAAGGGTTTTGGCCCGCTGCTCGACGCCGGCTGCGGCACAGGCCTGGCCGGGCCATATTTGCGGGCGCTCGGCTATGACGAGATCGAAGGCCTCGATTTTTCGGAAAAGATGCTCGGTTTTGCTAGAGCGCGCGGCTGCTACCGATCCTTGAAGCGGGCGACGCTCGGCGAGACGCTGCCTTGGCCTGACGAACATTTCGCGGCGTTCGTTTCGACGGGCGTGTTCACAGAAGGCCATGCGCCGGCGTCCGGCCTCGACGAACTGGTCAGGATCACCCGGCCGGGTGGCCATGCGGTGTTCACCGTGCGCGACACGGTGCTGGACAGCGGCGGCTTTCGCGAAGTGTTCGCTGCGTTGAAGCAGGCGGGCAGATGGCGGCCGGTCGAGGAAAGTTCTGTGTTCCGGGCCTTCGCCGTCGCCGAGCCGGAGGTGCTGGTGCAGGCCTTCGTGTTCGAGGTTCTATAGCGCGGCAGCAAGCTCGGTCAGACCCGCCGCTCGACCATCATCTTCTTGAACTCGGCAGCCGCGTCGCCGCAGGCGCGCAAAAGGAAAGCCGATCGCCGTCAGACCCGCCGCTCCACCATCATCTTCTTGATCTCGGCGATTGCCTTGGCCGGGTTGAGGCCCTTGGGGCAGGACTGCGTGCAATTCATGATCGTGTGGCAGCGGTAAAGCCGGAACGGGTCCTCGAGATTGTCGAGACGTTCGCCTGTGGCCTCGTCGCGCGAATCGATCAGCCAGCGATAGGCGTTGAGCAGGACGGCCGGCCCTAAAAACCGCTCGCCGTTCCACCAGTAGCTCGGGCAGGACGTCTGGCAGCAGAAGCACAGGATGCATTCGTAAAGCCCGTCGAGTTTCTGGCGGTCGTCATGGCTCTGCAGCCACTCTTTCGCAGGCTCGGGCGACACGGTCTGGAGGTACGGATTGATCGACGAGAGCTGCGCGTAAGGCACGGTCAGATCCGGCACCAGATCCTTGACCACCGGCATGTGCGGCAGCGGATAGACCTTGATCGCGCCCTTGATCTCGTCGCAGCCTTTTGTGCAGGCCAGCGTGTTCGACCCGTCGATGTTCATCGCGCAGGAGCCGCAAATGCCCTCGCGGCAGGAGCGGCGCAAGGTCAGCGTCGGGTCGATCTTGTTCTTGATCCAGAGCAGCGCGTCAAGAACCATCGGCCCGCAATCGTCCATGTCGACGAAATACGTGTCGAGGCGTGGGTTTTCGTCATCGTCCGGCGACCAGCGGTAAATCCTGTACTCGCGCAGGTTCGTCGCGCCGTCAGGCTTCGGCCAGGTCTTGCCGGGCGTTATCTTCGAGTTCCTGGGAAGGGTGAGTTCGACCATCTAGATTGCTTTCGTTCCGGGCAGCAAACGGAGGCGGATGTCGCTCTTTCGTTGCTCAAGTTTTTTGATCAAACGCCTGTCGGCAGTGACCAGATCGGCGTTCTCGTGCTCGCAACACGCCAGATAAATACAGTCGTAAGCTGGATGATCAAAATCCAGGGAGAGCGCAAACGCACGATAGATCAGTGACTCGGTCGGGACGAAGCGCCTGATGGCGCTGCGAATGAAGTCAAGGCTCGGATCGGCCTGCTCTCTCGGCAACTCGCCTCTTCTGACCTTCATCCACAAGACATTGGCTGCCTCAATCAAAAGAAAGTCGGGGGCAATTCGAAATATTTTGTCGTCGAGCAGATCAAGCGCGGCATCAGTTCCCGCTTCGGTTGCGACCCATTTAACGGCAACCGAAGCGTCGACCACGATATTCACCGATTGCGGCCCTCCCGGACCAACAAAACGGAATCCGTCTGAACCACGCCCTTGGGCGTCATCGCGGCGATTGCCTCCGCCCGTTGCCGCAGCGACAAGGTCTTCGACTGTGCAAGTCCGCTGCGTATAAGCATGGCCGCCTCCTCTTCAATCGTGTGCCCGTTCGCGGCAGCGGTTTTCCGCAGCGACTCGACGGTGGAGTCTTCAAGGTCGGTGATGGTCAGCGTGTCCATGGCGCGTCTCCAGTTTTCCGCGTCCTATCCTAATACACTCTTGCCTTGGGAGCGATTTTTGCGAGGCTGATGCCGCCGTCCGCTTCGCTGAGCAGTGGCTCGGTGTGAACGGGGCGATAGGCGAGCGTCACCTTGCCGGCTTCATCCAACCAGGCCAGCGTGTGCTTGCGCCAGTTCACATCGTCGCGGGCGGAAAAATCCTCCCGCGCATGCGCGCCCCGGCTCTCCTTGCGCGCCTCCGCGCCGTACACCGTGACCATGGCGTTGGCCATCAGGTTTTCGAGCTCCAGCGTTTCGACGAGATCGGAATTCCAGATCATCGAGCGATCGGTGACATGCACGTCCGCGAGTTCGGTCCAGATTTCTGACATTCGGCGGCAGCCGCTCTCCAGCGTCGCCTGCGTGCGGAAAACGGCCGCGTCCTCCTGCATGGCGCGCTGCATCTTTTCGCGCAAGGCGGCGGTCGGCGAGCCGCCACTGGCGTGACGCAGCCGGTCGAAGCGGTCCATGATCTTTTGCACCGCCGCCTCGTTGACCGGTGGAATGGCAGCTGCGCGGTCGACGACTTGGCCCGCGCGAATCGCGGCGGCGCGGCCGAACACGACCAGATCGATCAGCGAATTGGAGCCGAGGCGGTTCGCGCCATGCACCGAGGCGCAGCCGGCCTCGCCGACCGCCATCAGGCCGGGCGACACGCGGTCGGGCTCATCCGGCGTCGGCGACAGCACCTCGCCCCAGTAATTGGT
>JBGTLX010000023.1:0-4958 GCA_041743855.1 Rhizobiaceae bacterium
TGAAGGGTGCGGCCAGCCGAACGCCGCGCCGAGGAAGGCCGCACCCTGGAGCGTCGTTTCGCGGTGTCGCTCGGCCGAACCCGCCAGCGCTTCGGCAAGTTCGGCGACGTCATCCAGATCGTCGCCGGACCGCGATCTGCGGCAGGCTTCGGCGAGCAGCACCGCGTCGTTCCAGCCGGAGCCGATGTCGAGCAGGGCGCAAAGCCACTCTTCGAGGCTTTCGCGATCGGAAACCAGCCCGTCGTGCACGGCGCGCTCCAGTCCATGGCTGTAGGAAAAACCGCCAACCGGAAAGGCCGGCGACAGCCAGGTCATCAGACGCAGCAGCGCGACATTGCCCGGATGCTCAGTCATGGTTGTGGCCATGGTGCGGATCGTCCAACAAGCGGCCGTCGTGATGGCCGTGATCATGCGAGCCGGAATACGCGCCGCGCACCGGTTCGAAACGCTCGATCGTGTCGGTCACCGTCGCGCCGAGACCTTCCAGCATCGCCCTGATGACATGGTCGCGCAGGATGAGGATTCTTCCCGGTTCGACTGCCGCCGCGAGATGGCGGTTGCCGATATGCCAGGCGAGTTCCGACAGATGCACCGCGTCACGACCCCTGATGTCGTAGAGGTCTTCGTCGGCGGCGACGATCTCGGCCTGGCGGCCGTCGTCGAGGATGAGCCGATCGCCGGTTTCGAGCGTGACGGGCTCTGCCAGATCGACAAAAATCCGCTCGCCAGAGGAGAGTGCTAGCGCCTTGCGCCGCAGATGGCGGTCGTCGTGCGGTATCGTGATGGTCCCGGCAGCTACGATACCGGACTCCACCTGCGCGGCACGCAGCACCGCGCCGGCGCGGGCAAAACGCGTATAGTCGTGATTGATGGAGAGTTTCATGGAGAGCGCCGTCCTGTGGCCAGACAGTCAATCGCAAATGACGTTCAGTTAGCCTCTTTCCCGGCTGCCGGATAAAAATCCAGGGTCAGAATCTCCTCGGTCGAATACGGACATGTCTTTGGCAAAATTTTGAGGGGAAGGCCAGTCTCGTCTGCCGCTTCGCGCCGCGCAAAGTCGTATTCAGCGACAAGAACCAGTTGCGGGTAAGACCGAAGGCTCGGACTTTCCTTGACAAGCATGCGGATGCGCCTGCGCTGTTCAATGATCGTGGACTTCCAGCCGGGTTTCATCTTCTCCGGTTGAAATTGGCTTTTCAACAGATGAACAAGCAACACCTTAAGCCTGTTTTCAATCTCGCGCTTGTCGCTCCGCCCCAAACTCTCGATCTCCTCGGCGACATTTTCCAGGTCCACGGCGTCGAAGCGGCCCGAGCGCAACAGGGCAGCCTGCTCTTCGGACCAGCGAGCGAAGTCCGAGTCGTAGGTCGCCAAGTGCGGGGTGCGTTCGAGCTTGTTCATCCAAATATCATCGCGCTTACCGGCATTTCGATCAAGTCCAGCATGGTTCAGCCGGCGTCAAAACAAAAAGTACCGCTGCGCCATCGGCAGCACGGTGGCAGGTGGGCAGGTCAGAAGTTCGCCGTCGGCGCGCACCTCATAGGTTTCGGGATCGACCTCGATATGCGGTATGGCGTCGTTCAGCACCATCGAGCGCTTGCCGATGCCGCCGCGCGTGTTTTCGACCGCGAGCATCTGTTTTTCCACGCCGATCTTTACGCGCAGGCCGGCATCGAGCGCGGCTTTCGACACGAAGGTCACCGACGAATTGGTCATCGCCTTGCCGTAGGCCCCGAACATCGGCCGGTAATGCACCGGCTGCGGCGTCGGGATCGAGGCGTTGGGATCGCCCATCGGAGCTGCCGCGATCATGCCGCCAAGCAAAACCATGTCGGGTTTTACGCCGAAGAAGGCCGGGTTCCACAGCACGAGATCGGCGCGCTTTCCCACTTCGACCGAGCCGATTTCGTGGCTCAGCCCATGTGCGATGGCCGGGTTGATGGTGTATTTGGCGATGTAGCGGCGCACCCGGAAATTGTCGTTGTCGCCGGTCTCTTGGCGGAGGGCCCCGCGCTGGCGCTTCATCTTGTCGGCCGTTTGCCAGGTTCGGATCGCCACCTCGCCGACACGGCCCATGGCCTGACTATCCGACGAGATGATCGAGAACGCGCCGATGTCGTGCAGGATGTCTTCCGCCGCGATGGTTTCTTTCCTGATCCGGCTTTCGGCAAACGCGATGTCTTCGGGGATGGATGGCGACAGATGGTGGCAGACCATCAGCATGTCGAGATGTTCGGCGATGGTGTTGACCGTGTAGGGCCGTGTCGGATTGGTCGAGGACGGGATAACGTTGGGCAGGCCGCAGACTTTTATGATGTCCGGCGCATGGCCCCCGCCCGCGCCTTCGGTGTGGAAGGCGTGGATGGTTCGGCCTTTTATGGCCGCGACGGTGTCTTCGACGAAGCCGCTCTCGTTCAGCGTGTCGGTGTGGATCATCACCTGCACGTCGTAGTCGTCGGCGACCGACAGGCAGCAGTCGATGGCCGCCGGCGTCGTGCCCCAATCTTCGTGCAGCTTTAGCGAGCAGGCGCCGCCCAGAACCATCTCCTCAAGCGCCGCGGGCAGCGAGGCGTTGCCCTTGCCCGACAGGCCGATGTTCATGGGGAAGGCGTCGAAGGACTGGATCATGCGCGCCATGTGCCATGGCCCCGGCGTGCAGGTGGTGGCCAGCGTGCCATGCGCCGGGCCGGTGCCGCCGCCGAGCATGGTGGTGACGCCCGACATCAGCGCTTCCTCGATCTGCTGCGGGCAGATGAAATGGATGTGCGCGTCGAAGCCGCCGGCGGTGAGAATCTTCCCCTCCCCGCCGATTATTTCCGTGCCTGGCCCAATGATGATGGTAACGCCCGGCTGCGTGTCCGGGTTGCCGGCCTTGCCTATGGCAGAAATGCGGCCTTCGCGCAGCCCGATATCGGCCTTGAAAATGCCGGTGGCGTCAACCACCAAAGCATTGGTGATCACCGTGTCGGCCGACCCTTGCGCGCGCGACATCTGGCTCTGGCCCATGCCGTCGCGGATGACCTTGCCGCCGCCGAACTTCACCTCTTCGCCATAGATGCAAAAGTCCCTTTCGACCTCGATGAAGAGTTCGGTGTCGGCCAGGCGCACGCGGTCGCCGATGGTCGGACCGAACATGCGTGCATAGGCGGCGCGGGAGATTTTTGTCGGCATTAGTCAGGCTTCCTTGGGACATGCAAAGGCAAAGGAATTTGAGGACCGGTCAGGCAGATGCCATATTTCCCGTGATAATGTGCAAACCGACAAAACCCCCAAGGAGAAGATGATGATGAAAGAGAAGAGCCCGATCGAACACGGACGGCGCGGCGCGTTTGTGCTGGCGGTGCTGTTCGCCTGGACCGGTGCGTCTCTGTCGCAGGGTTTGGAAAACCCCGACGCGATCGACACGATCATCGGATCGGAAGTGAAGGAGGAGGAAGCGCCGGCCGGCGCGGATCCCGCTCGGCTCATCGCCGCGATCGACGCTTCGGTCGAAAACACCGCGAAAATCCGAAAAGTGTCCAACCTCGAAAAGGTCGACATCGTTCGGCTTGCCGAAGCCGATGGTCAGACGCCGCCTCCCGAAATCGACGCGAAGGTCAAGGAGCGCGAGCCGGAAATCGCCGCGCTTCGCCAGGAACTGGAAGGCAACGCCATGCTGTTTCACGCGATAGACTCGCGCTCCATCCTGCTTCGCGACGTCGTCGCCGTGGAGTTCGACGACGCGAATGGGGTGACCATTTACGCCATGGGAGCAGCGGCTACGCCCTTCGAGTGACGCCGTCGGCCTGCCTGTTTCGCGCCGGGGCATCTACAACGCGCCCATGATTTTCTTCCGAAAACCATAGATTTTCCGGCTTCCCCCGAACGGCACCAGCGTCACGTCCCGCTCCTGGCCCGGTTCGAAGCGCATGGCGGTGCCGGACGCGATGTCGAGCCGCTTTCCTCGCGCCTGCTCGCGGTCGAACCGCAGCGCCTCGTTAGTCTCGAAGAAATGGTAGTGACTGCCGACCTGGATCGGCCGGTCGCCGGTGTTGGCGACCTTGAACGTGACCGTCGGCAGGCCCCGGTTCAGCTCGATGTCGCCCTCGGGCGTGATTACTTCTCCCGGTATCATGTGTATGCTCTCACCGTATCGGCTCGTGGACGGTCACCAGCTTGGTGCCGTCGGAAAACGTCGCCTCGACCTGGACGTCGTGGATCATCTCGGCGATGCCTTCCATGCACTGCGACCGCGTTACGACATGCGCGCCGGCTTCCATCAGGTCGGCCACGGAGCGCCCGTCGCGCGCGCCCTCGACAACGAAGTCGGTGATCAGCGCGATGGCCTCGGGATGGTTCAGTTTGACGCCGCGCTCCAGACGCTTGCGCGCCACGATCGCCGCCATCGCGATCAGCAGCTTGTCCTTTTCCCTCGGCGTCAGATTCATGAGTGCAAAAACACCTAAATTGACCAAACCCTGGGCAGCCCTGCCTCTCCATTGAGCAGGCAGATCAGCGGGCTGAGCCGCCGGCGCAGGCAAACGCTATCCCTGGCACAAACCCTCGCAAGAAGCTTGCCACATTCGGCGACGCTCCATGCGCTGGCGCCGCCCTCCTCGCCGATGATTTCCCGTGCCGCAGGCAAAAATTTTTCGGCGGCCGGCGACACCAGCAACACCGTCGCCGTGGCGATCCGGCCCGCCAGCACCGCGCTCCGGGAAAGTGTGTCGGCTATGGCGGGGCCGACGGCAAAATCCTCGGCATGGATGAGCTTGCCGTTCTGCCGGATTCGCCAGCGATCCGAAAACCGCGCATTGCCGACGCTCTCGCCCATGGCAAGGCGTCCGAACACGGTCGCCTCGAGGATCAGCGCCTCGGCGCCGAGACCGAGATCGACCTCCAGTTTCCGGGCAAAGGCGGCGCGGTCGAAGAGGATCGTCTCCTGCGGCAACCAGGCGATCCGTCCGCCATCGCCGACC